>CAZHGG010001367.1:0-1501 GCA_964531755.1 uncultured Polyangiaceae bacterium | reverse complement strand
GGAGGGGCGTATCCGTCTGCTCCCGCTGCCGTGTCGCCCAGCCGTGTCGCCCAGGGTGAGCCTTCGCACCGCAGCGCGGCAGCGAACCCAGGGCGACGGCGCGCGCAGCGAGATTCCGCGTGGGAATCAACCAGCGAACGCACCTCGAAGGGGGTGGATCTGACGACGGGCGCGGCTTCGCCTCGCGGCGCCTTCGAGATGCGCGGTTGCTTCGTGGTCGGCGCGCCGTTCAGCGCGGGGGGGATGCGTGGTCGGTGCGCCGTTCAGCGCGGGGGGGTCAGGCCGCGGCGGTGAGGTTCATCTCTGCGGGCGGGAGGGCGCGGCTGTTGCGGGCGACGACCGCGCGCGAGACGGCGGCGTGGATGCGCGCGTCGAGGAGCTCCTCGGGGATGTCGTCGCGCTTGGTGAGGACGAAGCCGTGCTCGATGAGGAAGCGGAGCCCCCAGCGGCGCACCATCCCGTGCTTCGCGAGGACGGGCTGCTCGACGTGCTCGATGTCGTAGCCGCTGGCGTAGTAGGCCGCCACCTCCTCGGGGGCGATGGAGAAGGGCGCCGAGGGCAGCGTCGGGTCGTACTCGAGGGTCACCAGGAGCTGGCGCGCGCCCACCGGCGTGAGGCGGTCGAGGGCGGCGATGTACCGGAGCCGCATGTCGAGCGGGAGCGCGACGAGGGCCGCGCGGTCGTACACGAGGTCGACGGCGCCGACGTCGTCCCGCGTGAGCTCGAAGAAATCGCGGCAGAGCAGGGTGATGTTGCCCGCGGTGTAGCGGTCGCCCTCGCGCACGTAGTCGAGCTTGTTCTCCTCGAAGAACTGCAGCACCGCCTTCTCCGCGAGCTCGACCCCCACCACGCGCCGCGCGAACGTGGCGTAGTGGAGGAGGTCGTTGGTCTTGCCGCACAGCGGGACGAGGACCTCGGCGCCCGCGAACTGCGCCGCCGGCGTGTGAGCCTCCACGTAGGGGTGGACGTCCTTGCGGTGAAACGACGTGTAGAACCCGCCCTTGTCCCAGGAGTCGATCCAGAACTGTGCTTCCATGTGCCTCTGCTCCGTGTGATGAAGTGCGCCTCGCGGCGTGCGCTGGAGCAGTGCAGGGCGCGGGCCAACGTCGGCGACGCGCGGGCGGGGACGCTACGCGTCGGGCGGAGCGGGGGTGGGGTCGGCGGGCGTCTTCGGCGCGGCCTTCGCGGCGGGGCGCGCGAAGAAGCGGGAGAGCTCCCCGAGGGAGGGGACCACGAGCGCCGGGAGTGCGGCCGTGGCCTCGCGGAAGGCGCGGTAGATGACCCCGACGAGGTGGACGACGGCCCCGTCGCCGAGGTCGAGCTCGCGCTGCGTGACGCGCTCCTGCGCGGGCGTCCCGGCGGCCTCGGTCTCTGCGGCGAGGGCGGCGGCGGCGAGGGCGTCGAGCGACGCCGCCGCGGCCTCGGTGAGCCCGAGGTCGGCGAGGGCCTCGCGCTGCGCGTCCGTCGACGCCGCGAGGCGGGCCCGGAGCATCGCGGCGAC
>CAZHGG010001366.1:0-1505 GCA_964531755.1 uncultured Polyangiaceae bacterium | reverse complement strand
GGCGTGGCCCCGCGCGACGCGGCCGCGCTGCTCGAGCTCGTCGCGCGGGCCATGGAGCACCACGCCCTCGGCGGAGCGCGGGCCTAGCGTCGGCGCGCGCCGGTGACGCGCCTCAGCGCGGCACGCCGGGGAACGTCTTGCAGGCCTCGCCGAACTTGTCGAGCGCGTCCTTCAGGGCCTGCGACAGATCGCCGTCGCAGATGCTGCTGAACACGGCGTTCTTGCCCGTCGCCGTGACGAACTGGCCCAGGCGCTTGGCCTCGGCCGCCTCGCCGAAGCTCGACGAGCACTTGGTCTTGCCGGCGATGACCGCGGTGGCCCACCGCGCGCGGTCGCCCTTCACCGCGTCGAGGACCGCGACGTAGCTCTCCGGCTTCTCGGCGGAGGTCTCGCACACCGAGGGGATGGTCTCGGCGATGGTCGACGCCTTGATGGAGCAGTCGTCCTCGTCCGTGAGGAACACGACCGCGAGCAGCGCGTCGTCGCGCAAAAAGCCGGCGTTCGTGTTGTCGGCCATGCGGTCGACCAAGGCGAGCTTCATGCACTCGAGCGGCATCTCCTCGCTCGGCCCGTTGGTGCCGACCCGCGCGCGGCAGGGGAACGACGCGGCGGCCTCGCTGCGATCGAGCCAGCGCTTCGACCCGCCGCAGTTGTTGCGGAACTTGCCGTCGTCGCCCTTCTCGGGCGGCACCGGGATGCCGAGCACGCTGAGGCTGTACGTCTTGCCGGTGGTGGTGACCGCGACGCGGTAGTCGAGCTGCGACCCCGAGCCGGTCTTGATGGCGTCGAGCACCGAGACGAACTTCGGGAAGTTGGAGGCGAGGTTCGACTGCTCCTCCTCCATGCTGCCGGAGTCGTCGACGACGAACACGATGTCCATCTTCTCGCAGCCCGTGTTGGCGGGGAGGGGGGCGCCGTCGCCGGTGGGCGTGAACGCGCCGGACGTGCCGCCGTCGCCTACGGGTGGGGTCGCGGCCGGGTTGCCCGTCGCGGTGTCGTCGTAGACCGCGCGGCCCGCCGAGCTGCACGCGGCCGTCGCCGTGGCGAGCAGGCCCACCGCGACGCAGACCGCCCCCAACGAACCCCGCACCGCGCGCGCCTTGCCGAACGAACCCGCCATCCCTGCGCTCTAGCACGGGGCCCCCCGCGCGCCAAACGAGCGGTCACACCCGCGCCGGCCGTTTCGGGTCGTCACCGCGCCGCCGGGTCGACTACCGTAGCGCCCTGTGATCCGCTCCCGTCGCGCGCTGGCGCTGACCCTCCTCCTCCCCTCCGTGGCCTGCGGGCTCTCGCTCTCACCGCGCGCTGCGGCCGAGCCGGGCGTGTGCCTCCGCCACGCCGGTCCGCCGCCTCCTCCCGGCGCGGTCGAGCTCCGCGCCCCGCCCCCGGCCGCGCGCCTCGCGGGCGACGCCACCGCCTACGAGCCGTACGCGCGCGCCACGTTCGGTGCAAAGTGCATGCAGCTCGAGCTGCCGCTGTCGCTCGCCGGCCGCCTCGAGGGCGTC
>CAZHGG010001365.1:0-1505 GCA_964531755.1 uncultured Polyangiaceae bacterium | reverse complement strand
ACGGTCCGCGTGGACGGAGGCTCCACGGGCGCGAAGCTCACGGTCGTGCCGCTGCGGCGCGGCGCGGACGCCGCGCGCGACTTCTTCTTCATCGTGCCCTACGGCCAGGCGCCCACACCCGCGAGCGACGTCCTCAAGTTCAAGACGAACATCCAGGCCGTGGACGTGGCCTTCGTCGTCGACACGACCGGCTCCATGTCCTCCGAGATCGCGGGCATTCGCTCGGCGCTCGGCGGCTCTCTGCTCACGCAGCTCCAGGCGGCCATTCCGTCCGTGGGGATCGCGATCGTGAGCCACAAGGACGAGGAAGATCCACCCCCTACGCTCGTCCAGGTGTTCCAGACCATCACCACCAACCTGAGCTTGGCGCAGTCGGCCGCCGGGCGCCTCAGCGCGACGGGCGGCGGCGACACCCCGGAGGGGCAGGTGCCCGCCATGTACCATGTGCTCACGGGCCTCCCGGTCACCGGGGTGCCGGCGCACACCCCCGCCCCGGGCACCACCGGCGGGGTCGACTTCCGCCCCGGCGCGCTCCCGATGGTCGTCCTCGTGAGCGACGCCCCGTGGCACGCCACGAAGGGCGGCGTCACCAGCGCGCGCCTGCGCGGCGCGTTCGCCGGGGCCAACGCCAAGTTCGTCGCGCTCACCTCGGACCCCAGCACCGACAACGAGGTCGACGCCGACAACCTCTCCGACTCCACGCAGTCGAACCTGCCCCCGAGCGCGTTCACGGGCTGCGGTGGGCAGTGCTGCACGGGCGTGAACGGCGCGGGTCGAGGCTCGGCGCCCGGCGGCCGGTGCCGGCTGAACTTCCGCTACTCGAAGAGCTCGCCGAACATCGGCGGGGGCGTCGTCGACGCGATCAAGGCGGTCGCCATCGGCACGGCGTACGACGTGGCCGTCCGCCCGCGGAACGACACCGCGAACGCGAACGGCGTGGACGCCACCAAGTTCATCAAGGCGCTCCGCGCCAAGGACGAGGGCGACGCGTCGCAAGGGTGCCCGCCGCACCCGGCGAAGGACACGAACGGCGACGGCATCAACGACACGTTCACGGCGGTCACCGTGGGCACGCCGGTCTGCTTCGAGGTCGTCCCCGAGGTCAACTCCACCGCCGAGCCCCAGGACAGCGCGCAGTTCTACAACGCGTTCCTGGACGTGGTCGGCGTGCCCGGTGACATCCGCCTCGACACCCGCAAGGTGCTCTTCCTCGTGCCGCCCAAGGCGGACGTCACGAAGTAGCCCGAGGCCCCATCCAAGCGCGCGCGCGTCGGGCGCGTCCAAGCCCCGTGCGACCTCGCGACGCGCTGCTCCTCGTGACGCTCCTCGGCTGCGGCGCGTCGCCCGCGCGTCCGCCGGCGCCCGCCGTGCTCGACGTGGCGCTCCCCGCCCGCGAGGTCGCGCCCCTCCCGGCGCCCGAGCCCCGCGAGGGGCCCCCGCCCGCAACGCCCCCCGCCCCCCCCCACGCGGGGCCCCACCCGGGGGCCCGGGGCCCCCCCCCCCGA
>CAZHGG010001364.1:0-1506 GCA_964531755.1 uncultured Polyangiaceae bacterium | reverse complement strand
GCGACACGCGGCGCGCACCCCGAACACATGGGCCGCGGCGCGGCGTCCGTCAATGCGCGTGTGGGGCCCGCGCCCGCGGGCCGCGCTCGGGGGCGAGGAGCAGCGGGCGCCAGATGGGCGGGAGGCCGGCCGCCTGGCGCCGCGCGTCCTCTCGCGCGGGCAGCCGGCGCGCGGTGGCGAAGGCGGTGGCGGCGAGCGCGAGCCCGGCGACCACGTCGAGGAGGTAGTGCCAGCGCAGGAACATGGTGGCGAGGATGATGTTCGCCGTGACGAACGCCATGACGGGCCAGGTGTACCGGAACGGGAGCTTGTCGCGGTGGCGGTACGCGAAGAGCGTGAAGAACGAGGGCACCGCCGTGTGCAGGCTGGGGAAGATGTCGGTGCGGTGCGTCCCGTCGAACGACGCCACGGCCTTCTCCACGAGCGGCCAGAAGACGTGGCCCGTGAGCGGGTGGTGGAACTTCGTCGCCAGGAGTCGGTAGGGGCCAAACCCGGGCACGAGCGTATAGACGAGCTGGCCCACGCAGAACACCGTGAAGATACCCCACGAGAACTCGCGCAAGACGGGCATGCGCCGCTCGAACAGCGACATCGGGAGCACGTGCACGAGCAGAATACCGAAGTACAGATAATAGAAGAACGAGAACCACTCGGTGGTCTGCGGCGTCACGAAGCGGTCCCACGACTCGGCCGGTTCGAAGCCAAACAGCGCCTTGTCGACGGCGTAGATCTGCGCGTCCCAGGAGGTGGTGCGGGCGGTCGGGAGGATATAGTGGAGCTGCGAGAACGTGGCGACGATGGCGCCGGGCAGCGCGAGGCGGTACGCGGCGTTCGCCACCAGGGGCGGCGTGCGCGGGGCGCGCGCGAGGACCAGCAGCGCGACGAAGCCGACGCCGTCGAGCGCGAGCCACCGCGCCGCCTGGGCTTGGCGCGGGCCGCCGCCGAACGCGACGAGCAGCGCGAACACGAGCAGATAGCCCGCCACGAGCCAGTCTTGCGTCGCGAGGTGGGCGAGCAGCCCGGGCTCGGTCGCGGGGAGGGCCGGCTCACGCCCGGCCGGCCCGCGCGCACCGCGCGCCGAGAGCCGCATGAGCGTGTAGGTGCCGACGATCGCCGAGAGGGCCGCGGTCTGGAGGGACGAGAGCATCCGGATCTCCTGGGGCCTGCGGGCGTCGCGAGCGGCGCGCGCGGGCTCGATGCGGGTACGTGCACGCGGCGAGGCAAAAGCGGTCACGGGCGCGGACGATTTTGTCGCTTCACGCGCCGCGTCGTCGCGGACGCGAGGAGGCCCGCGGGGCTCTCGCCGCCCCGCGGGCTCTCGGTCTCCACGCTTGGCGCCTCAGTACGCCTTCACGCCGACCGCGACGCCGGGTGCGGCCGCGGGGATCGTCCGCGCGCCGCGGCTGCTCGCCGGGAGGCCCGCCCCGCCCGCGCCGAACTTGGTGGTGGTGCTGGGGGCGACGAAGGGCGCGAGCCCGGCGTGGGCGATCGCGATCGAGGGGCCGC
>CAZHGG010001363.1:0-1513 GCA_964531755.1 uncultured Polyangiaceae bacterium | reverse complement strand
GCGGCGCGCGTCGGCCGCGCCGGGCGGCGCCGGGGGGGCAGCGCCGGATCCCGATCTGCTCTTCTCCGAGCTCTCCGCCGCCGCGGCCCAGCGCAGCGCGCCCGGTCCCGTCCGCGACGAGCGCGGCACGCTCCTCACGCTCCGGGGTGCGTTCCAGGGCACGGAGCTCACCGAGGCCGGCAAGCAAGCCGTGGCCGCCGCCGCCCTCGTGGCGCGCGCGCATCCAGGCGTGGGACTGCAGGTCGTGGTGCACGAGGCCGACCCGGCGAGCGCCGCGACCAGCGGCAAGCGCCTCGAGTCCACCCTGCGCGTCCTCGAGGCGGGCGGCGTCCCGAGAGAGCGCCTCCGCGGCGACACCCCCGGCGCGAGCCTGCCCGTGGTCGCCCCCACCGACGGGGCGCGCCGCGCGCGCAACGCGCGGCTCGAGCTCGTCTTCGTGGGCAGGTGAGCGTAATCGGCGCGCCTACGTGGACGTCGGGCCCAGCACGAGCTTGTAGCCGAAGCCGTAGACCGTGAGGATGTGCGCGGGCTTGTCCGGCGTGCGCTCGATCTTCTTGCGGAGCTTGACGATGAAGTTGTCCACCGTGCGGTTGGTCGGGTGGGCTTCAAGCCCCCAAATTCGCTGAAGAATTTCGTCGCGACTCACCGCCTGTCCCACGCGGTCCGCGAGGAGCCTGAGCAGCTCGACCTCGTAGAACGAGAGCTGGTGGTCGTCCCCGAAGGAGCGCAAGGTGTGGGCCCCGAGGTTGACCTTCGCCTCGCCGATCTCGAGGACGTCGGTCGCCGCGGCGGGCCGGGCCGCGCGGCGAAAGATGGCGCGGATGCGCGCGATGAGCTCGTTCACGCTGAACGGCTTGGTGACGTAGTCGTCGGCGCCTGAGTCGAGGCCGCGGATCTTGTCGGTCTCCTGGGAGCGGGCGGTGAGCATCACGATGGGCACGACGGGCGACGCCCGCCGGATCTCCTCGCAGACCGCGTAGCCGTTCATGTCGGGGAGCATCAGGTCGAGGATGATCGCGTCCGGGGCGCCCGAGCGCGCGAGGTGGACGCCCTCTCTCCCGGTGCCCGAGGCGAGCACCCGGAAGCCCTCGAACTCGAGCGCGTCGCGGAGCCCCATCACGATGTGGGGCTCGTCCTCGATGATGAGGATCGTCTTCTTGCCGTTGCCGGGCAGCGCTTGGCTCACGCCGCGGGATTCTCGGACAGAGCTCAACAAATTGCGAGCCCCAAACAAACCGCGCGCAGCGGCCGCGAGGGCGCGCGACACGACGCGGGACGGCGCCCGAGACGCCAAAGAGCGCGCGAGCCGAGGCCCGCGCGCCCTTCAACGTCCGTCACGCCCGCGGCTACTTGCCCGCGTCAGGCGCGGCGCTCGCGCCGCCGAACTGCTGGATGCACTGCAGGTCGGTGAGCGCGCCGACCGGCGGGTTGCCGGTGGGCGAGAACACGATCGCCTGCGAGCAGGCGCCGATGACCTTGCTCGTGTCGGTGTTCTCCACGTAGCACCAGCCCG
>CAZHGG010001362.1:0-1516 GCA_964531755.1 uncultured Polyangiaceae bacterium | reverse complement strand
CCTCGACTCTCGGCGGCGGCACCCCGCTCGAGCTCGTGGCGCAGGCGATCGGCGGCGGCGCGCCGGCGGCGCGGGCGCTGCGCCCTCACGTGATCGGCTACGGCGTCGCGATGCTCCTGCTCGCCTACGGCACGCTCGCGCTCCTCCTGCTCGGCGTCGCGCGGGTGGTCTTCGGCGAGGGCGCCTTCGACGGCGTCGGCTCGCTGCTGTTCCTGCACATCTTCGCCCTCGGCCTCACCATCGTGGCCGGCGCCATCGTCGGGCAGAGCGTGCGCGAGCGCGTGTGGGACGACGACCGCCGGCTCGCGGAGCTCGCGCAGGACCTGCGGGCTGCGGTGCTCGTGTCGTTGCTCGGGCTGGTGCTCTCCCTCGGGCTCGCGCGCTGGCTCGCCATCGCCGTGCTCAACGACGCGCCCGTCGCGTTCTCGGGCGCGTGGGACATCCTCGCGGCGCTCGGCTGCGCCTTCGGCGCGCTCGGGTTCGTCGCGCGGCGCGGGGCCGCTGCGGCCGGTACGGGCGGCGACGCCAAGGCGACCATGGCCGGGCCACCCCGACCATTTATCTAGTAAAGTCTAATGGTTACATGCCGTCGGCCGCCGCGCCCGCCGCGCGCCCTGGCGCTGCGAGCGCCGCGCGGGTCGCCGGCCTCGAAGGCGTGGTGACCAGGCGCCCGCCCTCGCTGTCGACCGTGACGTCGCCCTCGAGATCGGTGCGGTGCAGCTCGGCGCCGACGGCCGAGAGGCGTCCGAGCGTGGCCGCGTGCGGGTGCCCGTAGTCGTTCCCGAGGCCGCACGACACCACGGCGACGCTCGGGTGCACGGCTCGGAGGAACGCCGCGCTCGACGCGTGCTTGGAGCCGTGGTGCGCGACCTTGAGCACGTCGGCCCCGAGGGTCTCCGGAGCTTCGAGCAGGCGCGTCTCGGTGGGGTGCTCGGCGTCCCCGGTGAAGAGCACGCGGCGCGTGCCCGCCTCGCCGCCCGCGCTCGCGTGGGACAGGCGCACGACCACGCTGTTCGCGTTCGCATCGCTCCTCGTGTGGTGGAGCAGCGGCTCCCGCGGGCCGAGGACCTCCAGGTCGGCGTGGTGGCCGAGGCGCAGGTGCATGCCGCGCCGCGCGACGACGTGGGGTACGCCGCGCGCCGCGAGGAGCCCGAGCGCGCGGTCGTACGGGGCGACGGGGCGCTCGGTGAAGCCGGGGTCCCACAGCGCCCCGACGCGCGCCGACCCCGCCAGGACGTCGAGCTGCCCGAGGTGGTCGGCGTGGGCGTGCGTGACCAGCACGGCGCCGACGGCGCCGCCGAGCTTCGCGACCTGCTCGGCGATGCGTGGGGCCGCCTCGCGCGGGCCGAGATCGATCAAGAGCGACGCGCCGTCGTCGGTGGTGATGAGCGCGCCGTCGCCTTGCCCAACGTCGAGGAAGGTGACGCGCACATGTCCGCCAGGCGCGAGCGCCCCGTCGTCGCGCGCGGGCGAGGCGGGCGAGGCGGGCGAGGCGGGCGAGGCGGGCGCGCCGGCC
>CAZHGG010001361.1:0-1516 GCA_964531755.1 uncultured Polyangiaceae bacterium | reverse complement strand
AGCCGTAGGCGAGGTGTCGCCATGAACGGCCCGGTCAAGCTCATCGAGCAGCGTTGCCCAAGCTGCAACGCCCCTCTCCAGGTCGACCCGAACGTGGCCGTGGTGACCTGCCGCTACTGCAACAACTCCATCTCGATCCAGCGCGCGAAGGCGCCGCAGACGCGGGTGTCGCAGTTCGGCGCGCCGGGCCACGTGCCGTCGACGGTGCTCTACATCCCGTCAGGCGCCGTGGGGGCGACGGTGGCGTCGTCGCTCATCCCCGTGCTCATCCCGGTGGTGATCATGCTCGTCGTGGGCGTGGGCGCGGGGGTGAGCGCCTTCGGGCGCCGATTCGTCTCGCTGCCCGCGCAATGCCACCCGAACGAGACCCTCGTGCTCAGCGGCAAGACCTACGACGGCGACAAGCCCGTGGTCGAGGCCAGCGTGAACTGCAAGCTCACCATCAAGGACAGCACGCTGAAGTCGTCGGACGTCATCGTGAAGGGCGGCATCAACCTCGAGCTCAAGATCATCAACAGCAAGCTGACGAGCAAGACGACCGTGCTCGACCTCGCCACCACGAACTCCAAGGTGTGGATCAGCGACAAGAGCGAGCTGCACGGTGGCGAGGTGGGCATCAAGGGCGAGGGCAACGCGGAGATCGAGGTGCGCGCCTCGACCGTCACTGGCGGGCAGGCGGCGATCGACCTCGGGTCGAACGCCAAGGTGTCGCTCGTCGACGCCACGCTGAAGGGCAAGGAGCACGGCCTGAAGACGGGCGTGAACGGCAAGGTGACGGCGAAGACGTCGACCATCACCTCCGACGAGGTCGGAGTCCAGTTCGCAGGCTCGAGCGGCTCGCTCGATGCGCGCGGGCTCACGGTGACGGCGGGCGACGCGGCGTTGCTCCTCGAGACGAACGGCGACGTGAAGCTCGCCGACAAGAGCGCGCTCACGTCCTCCAAGGGGGACGCCGTCGCGACGAAGGGGACGAACTTCAAGCTCCTCCTCGAGGACTCGAAGCTCGTCGCGAAGGACACCGCGCTGCGCCTGGGCGGCAACGCGGACGTGCGCCTGCGCAAGGGCGGCAGCGCGCAAGGCGAGAAGGAGGGGCTCCGCGCCGACTACAACCTCAAGCTCTCCGTCGAGGGCGCGAGCCTCACGAGCTCGGGGCCCGCGGTGACGGGAACGTCGAACGCGGAGGTGCGGGTCCTCGCGGGCAGCACGGTGAAGGGCGCGCCCGCGTTCTCTTTCCCCTCGAAGCCGTCGCGCTTCGACGTGGCGGAGGGCACGGTGACGGGGGAGAGCCAGCTCGACAGCCGCGCCACCGGCCCGTCCTCCGCCGCCGACACGGCCGGCGTCCGCGCCACGCTCGCGGCCGCGGGCGAGCAGGTCGTGAGGGCGTGCAAAGATCCGAAGCACGGCACCGTCACGGCGCGCTTCGTCCTGCTGCCCACAGGCCGCGTGGCCGCGGTCACGACGTCGGGCTCCGCGCCGCGCGCGGTGCAGGAGTGCGTCGCCGCCAAGCTCCGCGCCG
>CAZHGG010001360.1:0-1517 GCA_964531755.1 uncultured Polyangiaceae bacterium | reverse complement strand
CGCCCTCTCCGGACGCGGCCACCGTGCCAGGCTCGCCGCCGTTCGGTGGCTCCTCGGGCGGCGCGGGCGGGGCGCCCGGCCTGCGCGCAGCCGCGATGACGGCGGGCGCGGTGAGCTACCGCCTCACCGTGCCTGCGGCGTACAGCGCCGCGAGGCCCACGCCGCTGCTCGTCGTGTACAGCGGCACGGAGGGCGGCGCCGTGATGGCCCAGAACCTCGTCTCCGCCGGTCCCTCGACCGGGAGCGACGGCTTCATCGAGGCGGTGCTCGACGGCGTGACCTACCGCGGCAACGGCGCGGCGGGCGCCACGGTGCTGGACGCCATACGTGCATCCTACAACATCGACAACGACCGCACCTACCTGCTCGGGGAGTCGGCGGGGACGACCGCGGCGCTCGAGCTCGGCCTGCGCCTCCGCCAGCCCGCGTTCGCCGCTTACTGGGCGAACGACGTGAACGCGCGAGCGACGCCGCTCGCGAACGCGCAGGCCCTCGGCTTTGAGCCGTTCGGGCAGGCGGGACCGGGCGGCGATGTCGCGGACGCGCAGGCCATCGTCGCGGGCATGCGAACCGCGGGCTACCGCCTCGACGCCGTGTCGCCGTACGCGGGTCCGGGCTCGACGACGCACGGCGCCCCGGAGCAGTTCTTGGCGGCGCTGCGCTGGTTTGCGGGCAAGTCGCGACGCTGACGAGATTGCGCCGCGCGCCCCGCGGCGCTACGAGGACCGACCTTGCCCACGGCCATCGACATACGCGGAGCGCGGCGCCGCTTCGTCACACCGGGGGGCGCCTTGACCACGGGCTCCACGGTCGCCGCCCTCGACGGGATCGACCTCAGCATCGAGAGAGGCAGCTTCGTCGCGCTCGTCGGCCCCTCCGGCTGCGGCAAGTCGACCCTGCTGCGCATCATCGCCGGCCTCGACGCGCCCGACGAGGGGACGGTGGAGCTCGCGGAGGACGGCGCGCGCGCGCTCGCGTACGTGTTCCAGGACGCCCACCTCATGCCCTGGCGGACGGTGGCGGAGAACGTGGGGCTCCCGCTCGAGCTGCGCGGCGTGCCGCGCCCGGAGCGCGACGCGGCGGTGGCCCACGCGCTCGAGCAGGTCGAGCTCTCGGACGCCGCGAGGCGGTACCCCGCCACGCTCTCGGGCGGCATGCGGATGCGCGCGTCGATCGCCCGGGCCCTCGTGACGAAGCCCCGCCTCTTGCTGATGGACGAGCCGTTCGCCGCGCTCGACGAGCTCACGCGGCAGCGCCTCGACGAGCGCCTCCTCACGCTCTGGCGTGAGCACCGCTTCACCGTGGTCTTCGTGACGCACGCCATCTTCGAGGCGACGTTCCTCGCCGAGCGCGCCGTTGTGCTGTCGGGGCGACCCGCGCGTGTGCTCCACGACGCCCCGATCGACCTGCCGGCCGAGCGCACCGCCGCGCTCCGCGGCGATCCTGCCTTCGCGCGGGAGGCCGCGCGGCTCCTCGCGGCCCTGGAGGAGAGCGCGTGAGGCGCGTGGTCGTCCCGC
>CAZHGG010001359.1:0-1518 GCA_964531755.1 uncultured Polyangiaceae bacterium | reverse complement strand
AGGAGCGCCTCGCGCACGGTGGGGGATGGGCTGCGCGCGCTCCCGCGCAGCACCGCGAGCAGGCTGCCACGGGTCGCGTCGCGGACCACCGCCGAGACGCTGCACTTGCGGTCGTCGCACTCGAGCATCGCCACCGACACGATCGCGCGCGCGCCCCGCGGCCCGGGCCGCGGCGCTGGGAACGTCTGCGCGCGCAGCGCCGACTCGAACGAGGCGCGGAGGAGCGGCGCGTCCGCCGGGGTCGCGGAGATCTCGCCGAGGCGCACCGGTACCTCGGCGGGCCCGGCCGCGCGCGCGCCGCCCGTCGTCACGAGCGTGGCCGCGGTCAAGGCGAGCGCGCCCGCGGCGCCCGCGCGTCCGAAGGTCCCGAGCCGAGCGAGCCACCTCTGCGGTCGTGGGTCGTGCATGGGCCGACCCCACCACGGCCCGCGGCTCCGGGCCAACTTCGCGCCTTCCCGCGGCGCCTCGCGGAGGCTACCGTGTCGCGCATGGCGAATTTTCTCGAGCAGCTCAAGCAGATGACCGTGGTGGTCGCCGACACCGGCGATTTCAACTCCATCGAGAAGTTTCGCCCGAGAGACGCGACGACGAACCCGTCGCTCATCACCGCGGCCGCCAAGATGCCGGAGTACGCGCCGCTCATCGACGACGCGCTCGCGTTCTGCAAGGCGCACGGCGGCGGCGCCCCCGAGGCGATCGCCGCGCGCGCGATCGACCGCCTGGCCGTCGTGTTCGGCCTCAAGATCTTGGGCGTCATCCCCGGCCGCGTGTCGACGGAGGTCGACGCGAGGCTGTCGTTCGACACCGACAAGACCGTCGAGAAGGCGCGCTTCCTCATTGGCCAATACGCCGAGGCCGGCGTGGGCAAGGAGCGCGTGCTCATCAAGATCGCCGCCACGTGGGAGGGCATCCGCGCGGCCGAGGTGCTCGAGCGCGAGGGCATCCACTGCAACCTCACGCTGCTCTTCGGGATGCACCAGGCCATCGCGTGCGCCGACGCGAAGGTGACGCTGATCTCGCCGTTCGTCGGGCGCATCCTCGACTGGCACAAGAAGGCCTCGGGCCGCAGCTCGTACCCACCCGCGGAGGACCCGGGCGTGCTCAGCGTCACCCGCATCTACGAGTACTACAAGCGCCACGGGCACGCGACCGAGGTCATGGGCGCGAGCTTCCGCAACATGGGCGAGATCACCGAGCTCGCGGGCTGCGACCTGCTCACGATCTCGCCTCAGCTCCTCGGCGAGCTCGAGGCGGCGGAGGGCGAGCTCCCGCGCAAGCTCGACGCCGCGCGCGCCAAGACGCTCGACATCCCCGCCGTCGTCATGACCGAGGCGCTCTTCCGCGAGCAACACGCCCAAGACAAGATGGCCGAGGACAAGCTCGCCGAGGGTATCGCCGGGTTCTCGAAGGCGCTGGTCGAGCTCGAGGGGCTCCTCGCGGCGCGCGCCGCGGCGCTCTAGCGCTTGCGCTTGCGCTTGCGCTTGCGCTTGCGCTTGCGCTTGCGCTGAAGCGCTCGCG
>CAZHGG010001358.1:0-1521 GCA_964531755.1 uncultured Polyangiaceae bacterium | reverse complement strand
CGAAGGTGAGCGCGGCGCGCGCGGCCCTGCTCGCGCGCGCCGCGGGGCTCGCGGTCGACGCCCGCGCCGAGCGCCTCGCCCCCGAGAACGCCCGCGCGCTGCTCGCTGGGCACGACCTGCTGGTCGACGCGACCGACAACTACGCCGCCCGCGCCGAGGTGAACCGCGCGTCGTGCGACCTCGCCGTGCCGGCGGTCTTTGGGGCCGTCGCGCGCTTCGAAGGGCAGGTCACCACGCGGCTGCCTGACCGCGGCCCGTGCTACCTGTGCCTCCACCCGAGCGCGCCGGGCGCCGGCATGGCGCCCACGTGCGCGGAGGAGGGCGTGCTCGGGGTGGTGCCCGGCGTCATCGGGCTCCTCCAGGCCCACGAGGCCCTGAAGGTGCTGCTCGGGTACGGCGAGCCGCTCGTCGGCACGCTGCTCTACTTCGACGCGCGCACCAGCCGCTTTCGCGCCCTCGGCTTCGACCGCGCGCCGGGCTGCTCGGCCTGCGGCGAGATCTGAAGGACCGCGGAAATGGCGCGAGGCGAAGCGCCGCTCGGGAACACCGAGGCGGGCTTCGCCCAGCGTCAGCCGCGCGTGGCGCGGGTGGTCAGTCGCGCACGCCGTCGAGGAGCTCCTGCGGCTTGGCGCCCTTCGGGGGGTCCGTCTTGTCGGCGGGCGGGGCCGAGGGCTCCTTGGCGACCTCGTCGGGCGGCGGCGGCGCGGGGTGCTCGTCGCCCCCCGTGACCGCCGGAGGCTCCGCGGCGGCGGGCTTCGCGGCCTTCAGCGGCCACTCGGTGACGTAGCGGGGCGCCTCGCCCGGTCCGCTCGCGTCAATCCACGAGACGTGCCCCGCGCCGGGGTCGCGCACGTCGACGTGGACGAACGACGAGTTCGGGTAGTAGCCGCAGCCCGTGTCGGGGATCGACTTGCAGAACGCGACGAGCTGTTCGTTCTCGACGCCCTCCACGCGGATGTCCATGGCGCGGCCGTGCGCGTGCTGGCTCCCCGCGGACGCGGGGCGGTAGCCGGAGACCACCGAGACGCGCACCGGGCGACCGGGCCTCTGGAAGTGGGTCGCGATGAGGTCGAGGCGCTCCGCCAGGCCCGGATCGACACGCTTGATCTGCGGCGGGAGCACGTCCTTGTCGGCCTCGGCCTTGCCGGCCTTCGCGTCGTGGGCAGACTTCGCTTTTTTGGAGAGCGACCCAGGTCTCGGCGTCGACCGGAGGTCGAGCACCGGCCGCGCCACCTGACTCGGGCGCAGCGCGACGCTGAGGCGCTCAAGCGCTAAAGGGGCGAGGCCTCCTTCGCAGCGCTGGAGGGCGAAGCGATCGAGCTCGGCGCCGCGCACGAGCTCCACGGGGTCGTGCAGGCACTCGCGCGCCGCCGCCTTCGGCTGCCGCTCGGCCGCCGTCTTGGGGCAGCCCCCCTCCTTCGCGCCCTCCTTCGCGGGCGCGAGCTTGGGCGCGGCGAGCTTGGGCGCGTGCGTCTTGTCCTCCTTCGCGCCGCGGTGCTCGCGGCGCTCGTGGCCGGGCCG
>CAZHGG010001357.1:0-1522 GCA_964531755.1 uncultured Polyangiaceae bacterium | reverse complement strand
GCCGGGCGGCTCCGGCGCCCGGGGCGCGACCACCGCGGCCACCCAGGCGGCGACGAAGAGCGTCACGCACACCCCGATGACGATCGTGCGCGCGCTCACCTTCGTGCGCCGCGCCGCGCGGGCCACCTGGAGGGCGCGCACCTCGACGTCCCTCGCGGGGTCGCGCGGCGCGGGGCGATAGACCTCCTCGCGAGCTTCGGCGGCGGACACCTCGGCGACGCGCGCGGCGAGCCGCCCGGCGGTCTCGGCGAGCTTCGCCAGGCGATCGCCCCAGAGCCAGCCCTTCGCGCCGAACGCGAGGCTGTCGCTCGTGCGGGTGACGTCGATCGCGCCTAGGGCCACGAGAGCGCCTCGCAGCTCGGCGTCGGCGAACACGGCGCGCACCGCGGCGGCGGGCGCCCCCTCCACGATGAACGCGCGATCGAACGCGGCGTCGCCGATCGTCACGTCGATCGCCATCCCGCGCTGCAGGTCGATCGACTCCATGAGGCCCTGGGGCCGGAGCTCGAGGTCGAACATCGGCCCCTCCATGGACACGGTGACCTCGGTCCACGGCGTCGCGCTGCTGCCCTCACCGCGGCTCGTGAGCTCGCAGCGCACGGGCCGACCGCCGACCCGACCCGTGAGCAGGCCGCGCTCCTCGTCGAGCGACGGCTCGGTGAGCACGAGCGAAGCGCGCCGGAGCGCGACGCGACGACGGTGCCGCCGCCACGCCCACTCGAGCGCGACGTATCCAAAGAAGAGCCCGACCGGCGCGCCGAGCGCGGTGAGTGACTTGGCGTCCAAGCCCCGAGCCTACGTGCTCCCGGCCACGCGCGGCAAGCGACCGCGGTGACGCGCTTACGGCGCGAGCACCACGATGCGCTGCTGCGGGAGCGACTCGTCGACCCGCTCGATCGTGTACCCCGCGGCGGCGGCTTCGCGCCGTATCTGCGCGAGCGAGAGCTTGTGATCGGGCTTGATCGTGACGTTCGGATCTTCGGCGCGGTACTCGACCCACGCGACGCGGCCGCCCGGCGCGAGCGCCTCGCGGAGCTGGGCCATCGTGAGGTCGGGGCGCTCGAGCTCGTGGTAGACGTCGACCATCAGCACGAGGTCGACCGAGCCCCTCGCGAGGCTCGGCTCCGCGGCCTTGGCGAGCACCGGCGTCACGTTGGAGAGGCCCTCGCGCGAGAGCTTCTTGCCGAGGAGCGCGAGCATCTCGGGCTGCAAGTCGACCGCGAAGACGTGGCCGGTGGGCCCCACGCGCCGGGCGAGGTGCACGGTGAAATACCCGCTCCCCGCGCCGAAATCGCAGACCTTCGCGCCGGCCTTGACGCCCACCACGTCGAGCACGTGCCCCGGCTGCTGCACGGCGTCGCGGCCTGCGCGATCGAGCCACGCGGCGCCGAGGTGGCTCATGGGCGTGGCCAGCTTGCGGCCTAGGTACACGCCGTCCTTCGGGGGCGCCGGCGCAAGCGCGGCGTCGGCCGCGGCGACGGGCGCCGGTGACGCGGGCGCGGGCTGCGCGGGCGCCACGCTG
>CAZHGG010001356.1:0-1522 GCA_964531755.1 uncultured Polyangiaceae bacterium | reverse complement strand
GGCACCGCGGCGTCCGCGGCGTCCGCGGCGTCGGGCGCCGCGTCAGCGGTCGCGTCGGGCGGTCCGGCGTCGGGGGTCGCGTCCGGGCTCTCCGCGTCCCTCGCGTCGGTGGACGCGTCGGGCGTGGGCGCGAGCGAGGCCTCCCGGTCGGCGCTCGAGGCCGCGTCCGCGGGCGAGCCCGCCGCCGCGCCGTCGGCCTCTCCCCCCGAAGTGCTCGTGGGCGTGCAGCTGGCGAGGACCGCGAACCCCACTCCCAGCGCGCACCCCATCGCAAACCGTGTTTTGGACATTCCCCCCCAGACTAACGACGCTCCGCCGCCGCCGCACGCGGGATCGCGGCGGGCGCGGCCCCCCGGGCTCCGAGGTGACGGGCGCCGGTCAGTGGTGTCGGCGCGCCGCGGGCTCTTCCTCGTCCACGCCGCAGAAGAGGATCGCGCATCGCCGGCTGTTGGCGATCCGCATGCGGTTGCACAGCTCGACGAGGTCGTCGTCGGCGTCGACGACGCTCCCTGCGGAGGGCCGCCCCGTGCGGGCGTCGTAGGTGCAGTCGTCCAGCGCGACCCAGCGGCCGCGGTAGTCGTCGCTCTGACGAATCTCCGGCCACGACATGCGAGAACCCATTCGAACCTCGGGGAGAGAGAGACGAGCACGACCCGTGCGCGACGGGAGCGAGCGGGACGAGCGGGACGACACGTGGACCTCCCGGAAATACTGCGACCGCGCCGGATGGGTCAAGAGGCGGCGCTCGCGGCTTACGAAAGGGAAGCCAGGCTTCCCGGCGACCGGCGCGTGTGGAAGAGTGCGCGGCATGGTCAGGAAGCTCTCGCTCGACAAGGTCCTCCCCTCGGCCGCCGCGCGGATCGAGGCGTTCCACCCCGACGTCGTCGACGAGGTCGAGCGTGCCACGGCCAGCGACGCGATCGTCGTGGTCGGCATGGCGCAGAACCCGTTCGTGAAGCGCGCGCGCAAGGCGCTCGAGCAGGCCGGCCACCCGTTCACCTACCTCGAGTACGGCAGCTACCTCGGCGAGTGGAAGAAGCGGCTCGCGCTCAAGCTGTGGACGGGCTTCCCCACGTTCCCCATGGTGTTCGTGCGCGGTCAGCTCCTCGGCGGCGCCGAGGACACGGAGAAGGCCATCGCCGACGGCTCGCTCAAAGCGCTCCTCGACGCGAAGTAGGCGCGTGGCGCGACCACGTCGTTCGCGCGCCTCACTACTTGACGATGGGCTTCAAGATCGTGCGCCCGTCTTTCTCGGTGACCTCGAAGTCGACGTCGCGCCCGGCGTGCTGGCCGCGGAGCTTCTCGCTCGAGCTCCGGAGGCTGCGCGCGACGCTCTCGAACGTGGTCGTGGCGGTCGACTCGCCGCGGCTCCGCTTCTCCCGCACGTACTGCGCGTAGATCTGACGTATTCGGTCCTCGCTCAGGTTGCCGGCCGCGGGCTGCGGGGCGCGCGAGGTCTGCGTGACCGACTGCGGGCCGGGGCGGGCGGCTGACGGCGGGGCTGGCCGCGTGATCGCCGGCG
>CAZHGG010001355.1:0-1524 GCA_964531755.1 uncultured Polyangiaceae bacterium | reverse complement strand
GCCCCCCGAGAAGATCCCCTCGGTGCTGCCAGCGCCCCTGCCGCCCACGCGCGAAGAGCTCCCGCCCGCGCCCGAGCCGCCGGTGCGCCGGGGGATCCCCATGGCGCCGGTCGTCGGCGGCGTGGCCGTCTTGCTGGCCCTTGGCGGGGGCGTGCTGCTCCTCGTGCTCCGGTCTGGCCCCCCCATCACCGCGCAGGCGCGCGTCGACGAGAAGGGCAACGAGGCCCTGGCCGTGCGCTGCCCGTCCTGCCCCGACGGCACGACCCTCGCGCTCGCCGGCGGGGGCGCACGCGTGAGCGAGGCGAGCGCGGTGAAGGGGGGCGAAGCGCTCCTGCCCCTCCCCGCGCCGCTCGCGCTCGGCCCCAACGAGCTGTCCGTCGCGGTGGACCGTCCAGGCGGCGGGCGCGACGAGACCGTCAAGCTCCGCGTGCCCGTCTCCTACCGCGTCCGCGCCGATCTGAGCACGCTGGTCGCCAAGCCGCCCACCATCACGGTGCGGGTCGAGGCGGCCGAGGGGACCGCGGTGGAGGTCGACGGCAACCCGGTCGCGCTCGCCGCCGGCAAAGGCGAGATCGTCTACCCCGTCGGCGCCGACGCGCTTGGCACCTCCAACGAGACCAAGCCCATCGAAAAGACGATCACCTTCAAGGTGACGACCGCCGGGCGCGTCGAGACGGGGGCGATCCCCGTGCGCGGACGCATCGTCCCGCTCCACCTCGACGCCCCGGGCGCGCGGGCCATCGTCGACGGGACGACCTGCCACATCACCGGCCAGACGGTGGTCGGCGGAACCATCACGGTGGGGGGCGCGCCGGCGGCGGTCGGCACGCGCGGCGAGTTCGCGGTCGATCACCCCTGCGCGGAGGTCGGGCGCCACCGCGTCGAGCTCGTGGCCGGAGCCCCGGGCTTCGCGACCCGCTCGACGACGCTCACGATCACGCGCGTGGCGGCCCTCGAGGCCGAGGCGCAGCGCTGGGAGACCCACGGCCCCGCGCAGGATCCCCTCGGGGAGGGCGGCGGCGCGCCGCAGAGCCCGATCGCCTTCGAGGCCCTCGCCCGCCCCGAGTCGCTCGGGAAGCCCACCATCGTGGAGGGGCCCGTGGTCGACGCCCGCACCACGAACGGCCTGACCGTCGTGCTCTTGGAGAACCGACGCAAGTGCAAGACCTCGTGCCTCACGCGGCTGCTCTACGGGGGTCCAACCTCCGTTCAGAAAGGCCAGTCATTACGAGCATTTGGTTTCGTAGCGGGCGCCGTCACAGCCGACGGGCGCACCCTCCCCGAGCTCCACACGGCCTTCGTCCTCCCGGGGGCCCTCAAGTGAGCGCGAGCGGCGGCGTGGGGGCGACGAGGGGGCTCGGGCGTGGCGTCGCGGCAGCGCTGGCGCTCGGCTCGCTCGCGCTCGGCGCGGGGGCCGCCGCGGACGGCTTCGACCCGCGGACGCCGCACGCGGTGGTCGTGGGGGCGCCGCGAGGCGCGGCGCCCAGGGTGCGCGTCAACGCGGCGCGCGGCGGCCTCGCGGCC
>CAZHGG010001354.1:0-1525 GCA_964531755.1 uncultured Polyangiaceae bacterium | reverse complement strand
GCTCCGGCCGGCGCTCGCGCGCTGAGCGGGGACCGCGCGGGCGCGCGGGCGTGATAGCCTCACGGCGTGCTCGAGACGTCCCGCGCCGCGCGAGGCCTCTTCGCGGCCGCGTGGCTCGCCGCACAGGCCGCCCTCGCGCTCACCGCGGGCTCGCGCCCGGCCGCCATGGGCGGGTTCCGCATGTTCGCCGAGGCGAGCACCGTGCGGTACGAGCTGTTCCGCGAGGTGCGCGGCGCGCTCGTGCCGGTGCCGACGGGGGTCTGGAGCGCGAAGGACGCGTCCGGCACGGTGCGACGCTACTCGTGGCGCGAGCGCGTGCGCAGGCCGGAGCTGTGCACCTTCGGGGTGGAGCTGGCGGCGAGCTACGGCGCCGCCACCCAGGTCGAGCGCCTCCGCGCCGCGCTCGACGACGTGTTCCTCGACGCGAGCGGCGACGCCGAGACGACGCGCCTCGTGCTGTTCGTGACCACGCGGCGAAACCAGCGCGAGCCCGAGACCGCGCGCCTCGAGTCGTTCGCCAGGGTCCACCGTGCGCCTTGAGCGGGCGCTGCGCGGGCTCCTCGACCGCACCGTCGACGGCACGTTCCTCGGGCCCGTGCGCGTCAGCCTGGGCGTGATGCTCCTCGTGCAAGGCACGGTGGCCGCGCGCGAGCTCACTACGCGGGGCTACTTCGGCGACGCGTTCCACATGAGCCTGCTGCCCGAGGCGCTCGTCCCCAGCCGCGCGGTGTACGTGGCCCTCGTCGCGCTGCGCTGCGTGCTCGCGGCCGTCGTGGTGCTGGGCGCGCGCGCACGCGAGGCGCTGGCGGCCAGCGCGATCCTTGCATTCTACACGCTCTCGATCAACACGCTCGACTACCACCACAACCGCTACGCGCTCGCGTGCTACGCGCTGCTCTTGTCGCTCACGCCCTGCGATCGCTGGCTCACGCCGGCCTCCCCACGGCCGCCGGGGGCGGCGCGGGTCGGCCTCGCGTGGGGGGTGAGCCTCTGCCAGGCGCAGGTGTGCCTCGTCTACCTCGCCTCCGGCGGCTCGAAGCTCCTCGACCCCGATTGGCGCTCGGGCGCCGTGTTGCACGAGCGGCTCGCGTGGTACGCGCCTGTTGCCGAGGCCCGCGGCGTCCCCCACGTCCTGCTCGCGGCGCTCTCCGCGCCGCTCGCCGCGAGCGCCCTCGCGAAGCTCGCGGTGATCACGGAGCTGGCCCTCCCGCCGCTGCTCCTCAGCCGGCGCACGCGGGCGGCGGCCCTCGCGTGGGGCGTGTGGTTTCACCTGCTCATCCAGCTCACGAGCCGCGTGGAGCTCTTCGGGGCGCTCACGCTCACCATGTACGGCGTGTTCGTGACGGGCGACGTGCGCGCGCGTGCCCTGCGCTACGACCCTCGAAGCCGCGCGGCGGGCGCGCTCGCGGCGGTGGTGCGAGCGACCGACTGGTTCGCCCGGTTCGACGTGCGCCCGTGGGAGGCGGACGGCCTCGACGCGCGGCGCCGCGTGGTGGTCGTGCGGCGCGACGGCACGCGCGCGACC
>CAZHGG010001353.1:0-1527 GCA_964531755.1 uncultured Polyangiaceae bacterium | reverse complement strand
CGACGCGGCGCGTGGCCCTGCTCGTCTCCGACCCGGCGCGACCCGCCGCGCCCGCGCGGAGGCTGGTGGCGTGGCCCTCCCCGCTCGACGACTTCGCGCACACCTTCGTCGTCGACGGCCTCGAGCCCGCGCGGGAGTACACGGCGCGGGTGGAGGTCGACGGGCGCTCCACCGCGCGGACGGCGCGCTTCCGTACGGCGCCCGCGGACGGCGCGGCGGGGGTGTACCGCGTGGCCTTCGGCTCGTGCGCGCGCAACGCCGCGCAGCCCATCTTCGGCGTGGTGGCGGCGCAGCGGCCCGACCTCTTCCTCTTCGTCGGCGACAACCACTACGCCAACTCCGGCGACCTCGGCGCCCTCTGGTGGAACTACCGCGTCACCCTCGAGGTGCCCGAGCGCGCGGCGCTCCTCGCGTCGACGCCGGGCCTCGCCACCTGGGACGACCACGACTTCACCGGCGACAACACCGACCGCACGGCCCCCGGCCGCGCCTCCGCGCTCCGCGCCTTCGTCGACTACCAGCCCAACCCCGCCTTCGGCGACGCGGCCGACCCTGGGGTGTACGTGCGCTCCCGCTGGGGCGACCTCGACTTCTTCATGCTCGACGTCCGCTACCAGCGCGACCCCTCGGGGCCCGCGACCGCGCGCATCCTCGGCGATCGGCAGGCGGCGTGGCTCGAGGCCGAGCTGCGGCGCTCGACGGCGACGTTCAAGTTCATCGCCTCGGGGACGATCTTCTCGCCCACGGGCGACGAGACGTGGCTCGACTACCCGGCCTCGCGCAACCGGCTCTTCGACTTCATCCGGGCCAACCGGATCGGCGGGGTGTTTCTCCTCTCGGGGGACGTGCACCGGAGCCACCTGCGGCGCATCCATCGCACCGGCGCGGGCGCCTACGAGCTGCCCGAGGCGGTGAGCTCGCCGCTGGCCAACAGCACCACCACGTGCCCCGCGAGCGGCGAGCCCGACGCCGCCCAGGTGGCCTGCTACGCGGGGGGCCCGAGCTTCGTGGTGCTCGACGTCGACACCCGCATGGCCGACCCGCGCGTCGTCGCCCGCATCCTCGACGCGACGGGGAGCGAGCGCGGGCGCATGGAGGTCCGGCGCTCGGCGCTCCAGTAGAGCCTTGTCCGCAGCGGCGATCCTGCGCTACACGGCGCGGTCATGCGCCCGTCCCTCGTCCCGCTCCTCCGCGCTCCGCACGCCACCACGCCGGTCTCGCTGGAGGTCGACGCGCGCGAGGGGGACGACATCCGCGAGGGCACGCTGCGCGCGGGCTCGGAGGTCTGGCACGTCACCCGCGGCGTCCCCCGCTTCGTCCCCGCCGACAACTACGCCAAGAGCTTCGGCTTCCAATGGAACCGCTTCCCCGGCACGCAGCTCGATAGCGTCTCGGGCCTCACCGTGTCGCGTGATCGCTTCCTCGCGCAGTGGGGGATCGCGCCGTCGTGGTTCGAAGGGAAGCTCCTGCTGGACGGCGGCTGCGGCGCGGGGCGCTTCGCCGAGGTGGCCCTCTCGCTCGGCGCCG
>CAZHGG010001352.1:0-1537 GCA_964531755.1 uncultured Polyangiaceae bacterium | reverse complement strand
CGGCGTCGCCCGCGTCGGGCGCGGCGTCACCCGCGTCGGGCTGAGGCGCGATCCCGTCGGGGGTGGCGTCGGACGCGCCACCGTCACGAGACGCCACGACCGGCGAGACGGGGTTCGAGCCCGGGACGGCGTCCGGGAGGCCGCTGCGGTCCTTTGGACCACACGCGGCGCTCGCGAGCGCGACCAGCGCGGAGAGCCCGAGCGCGACAGAGACGGAGAGGGAGAGGAGACGGGGGCGGCGTGCGGCGCGGCGTGTCACGCGCCCAGTCTTACGGCCCGCCTCGGAAAGCACAAGGGCTACGGGGCCGCGAGCGCGCGCGGACAGAACTTGGCCCGCGCGAGCGCGCCTGCCTACGCTCGCCACGAAGAACGGAGGCTCGCCCATGCCGCACGCCCAGAACCGACGCCGCGCGAACCGCAAGCTCAAGTCGATCCCCTGCCAGCTCATTCGCCACTCGGACCGCCAGGTGTTCCCCGAGCACACGACCGACCTCTCCGAGGCCGGCATGTTCATCGAGTCCGACGCCGGCCTGGCCGTGGGCGACACGCTGACTGTCTCGTTCCAGACGAGCGATCTGGGCCTGTGGGTCGACGCGCAGGCGACCATCGTGCGCCTCGTGCGCGGGCGGCGCCGCGAGGACCGCGGTGAGGTAGGCTTCGGGCTCCGCTTCGACAGCCTCGAGCCGGTCAAGCGGCTCGTCCTCCGCGGGTCTCTCCGGCGCTCGCGCCCGCCGCTCCCGCGGCGCAAGCGCGACGCTTGCCCGCCGGCGCCGCGCCCCCCGAGCCCGTGACCAAGCGCGCGTGACGGTGGGCGGCCCCCCCTCCCGGGTCACGGCCGCCGCGACGCCGATGTCACGTTGACTCTCTCTCGACGCATGACGTATCTGGTGCTTCGCGCCGGCGTCCGCATGGGCGGAGCGTGGTACGGCGTGTGCTGCGGCGTCGCTCGATGGGAGACCTCCTCAAACGTGCACTGGAGCGCCTCGTCGCCTTCTCGGAGAGGCGCTGGGCGGTGGTGCTCCTCGTCGGCCTCGCCTTCGCCGCGGGGTGCCTGGCGTACGCGAAGAGCACACTCCAGGTGCGCTCCGACTTCACGGAGCTGCTCCCGAAGGACAGCCCGGGGCTCAAGGCCTATGAGCACCAGCTAGGCCGGGTCGGCGGCGGCGCGTCGTTCATCGTCGTCGTCGAGTCGCCCGATCGCGCGGCCAACCAGCGCTTCATCGACGATCTCTCGGTCGAGCTCTCGGCGCAGGTGAAGAAGCACAAGGCCTGCACCGACGCGTGCGCGGGCGCCGACGCCTGCGTGCGCGCGTGCGGCGTGAACCTCGTGCAGTACTTCGAGAACGGCACGAAGGAGGTGCAGACCTTCTACCGCAGCCACAAGTGGCTCTTCGCGTCGAAGAAGGACCTCGAGGACGCGGACTCCACGCTCGACTCGCAGATCGCCATCCAGAGCGGCCTCGTGTCCGACCTCGAGTCCGACGAGCCGCCCGCGTCGCCGGCCGAGGCCGCTGCGCCCCCGCCCGCGCCGAAGAAG
>CAZHGG010001351.1:0-1538 GCA_964531755.1 uncultured Polyangiaceae bacterium | reverse complement strand
GGCCGGGCGGGCCCGCGATCGAGCGCGACGTCGAGCGCCGGCGCGGGCGCGGGCGCGAAGGTGCGCTCCCCGGCGCGCGGCGTGGGCACCGTGCGCTCGAAGGCTGCGCTGACCTCGACCTCGATCACGGGCTCCGGCGGCGACGCCGCGGGGCTCGCCGGTGCGACCGCGGGTGGGCGGGCACGTCCGCGCGAAGGCGTGCCGAAGGCCTCGTCGAGCGCCACGCGGAGCTCGTTCGCGTTCTGTGGGCGGGCCTCCGGCACCTTCGCCAAGCACCGGAGCACGAGGTCCTCCACCGCGCGCGGGACGTTGGCCTCGGGCGCCCGCGTGGAGGGTCGCTCGGGCGTGATCTCCAGGTGATGGTGGATGAGGCCGCTGCGCGCCACGTTCGGGAAGAGCGAGGTGCCGCAGAGCATGCGGTAGAACAACGACCCGAGCGCGTAGACGTCGGCGCGCGCGTCGAGCGGCGCCGACCCGAGGATCTGCTCCGGCGCGATGTACTCGAGCGTGCCGAGGAACACGCCCGCCTCGGTGAGGTGCGTGGTCGCGTTCTCGGACTTGGCGATGCCGAAGTCAAGGATCTTGATTAAGTCGTGCCGGTTGCCGTGGCGCACGAGCATCACGTTCGCGGGCTTCAGGTCGCGGTGGACGACGCCTGCCGCGTGCGCGGCGCCGACCCCGTCGCACAGCTCCCCCGCGAGCGTGACGAAGTCCTCGAGCGGGACGCGGCCTTCACGCTGAAGGCGCACCGCGAGCGACTCCCCCCGGAGCAGCTCCATCACGAAATAGAGCTCTTCGCCCTCGGTCTGGCCGAAATCGAAGACCTCGACGATGTTCGGGTGTCGGATCTGGGCGGTGCTGCGGGCCTCGCGCAAGAAGCGCTCGCGTATCTCCGGGGACTGGGCCTGCGGGCGCACGACCTTCACCGCGACCTGGCGCTCGAGCGTCAGATCGGTCGCGCGGTGCACGGCCCCCATGCCACCCTCGCCGATGAGCCCGTCGAGGCGGTACCGGCCCCCGAGGACGGTCGTGCGCGAAGGAGCCTCCATGCTGCAGGAGCGTAGAGGATCTCGGCGCCCGAAGGGGGGAGGAACGCAACGGCGGCGGCGTCTGTGGAGTCGACGGGAGGTTCGGGGAGCGGTCGCCACGCTCCTTGTCGTGGTCCGTCGCGCCTCGTTCACCGTAGGACCCCGAGGCTGCGGGGTCGGGTGCGACCTCGGTCTGGGTGTCGCGTGCGCTGCTCTGCGGCGGCCTACGCGCGCCGACGTGCAAAGACCGAGGACTCGCCGTTCGCGACGAACGGTTTCACCTCTGGCGCGTGTCTTCCGTCGGGCAGGGCGAGCTCTACGCGTGGCGGACGTATTCGAAGTCGACCGGGCGACCCTTGATTCCGTGTTTGGGCGCGGCGATCCAGTGGGCCATTTGCGTGGGGTCGAACACGGGCTTCTGCATGAGGCTCTTCACGAACGCCTTGTCGGCGTCAGTGGGGAGCCACTCGGCCTTCCGCGCCTCGAACTCGTCCTTCGACAGCACCTTCC
>CAZHGG010001350.1:0-1539 GCA_964531755.1 uncultured Polyangiaceae bacterium | reverse complement strand
AGGTCATCGCACGCATCGTGCCACGGTTGTCGTAAGCGAGCGAGACCCGGCTCTCTCCGAAGGGGCCATGGCCGAAGCGCCCATGAGATGAGGTCCCTCGGCGCGCGTGGACTCCGCTCACGAATGGTTCCCCCGCTCGCGGTGCACGCGCGTGAGCGTCAGGACGCGGACGCACACCGACCGGTGCGGCGCGGGCGCGCCCGCCCCCAGCGGTGCACGCGTTGCTGGAGAGGTTCTGCGGGTCGTGGGGCTCGACCCGGCACTGGAGCACGCAATCACGGCGGCGCTCTCCAAGACTGGCGTAGCGGGGCGGAGCGCTCTGTCCGCCACGAGCATCCGACTCCTTGTAAGAAGCTCTGCGACCTTCTCGAAGTGATCTCTCCCAAGCGTCATTCGATCAGAGCGCTGGGGTCGTTATAGTCGCCGTCGTCCTCGCAAAACGCGACCACCGCTGCGAGCACGTATCCGCGCCATCCGGATCCAGACAGCAAGAATACTTTGCGACCCGTCTCACGCGGCCCGCCCGCGACGGCGAGCATCTCCCGAACCTCCTCGCTCGGAGTCTCTTCGCGAATCTGAATGTTCGTGAAGTTTAGGGGGAGGGACATCCACCCAACGTCCTTCAGCAAAATGTCTACGCGCGTCGGGTGGTCTTCCGACTTCGTTCGCCTGAGCAGCAACCGGCCATGGCCGATCGTGAACGACCACACCGCAAACTGTCCTTCAAAGTTGATCTCTTTCGACATGTGAACGCTCATCGGAAGGGGTTTGTGAGCACCTGGCCCATACGGTTTACAAAGCTGACTTCACCGAGCCTTCCAGCCTCATAGAGCTGGGCGAGCTCCCAGTTTGTGGGTGTGGCACCGGGCCTTACTCCCTGCTGTGCGGCGCTGAGGACTTTCTCGGCAACAGAGTTCCCCTTGAGTCCTTCAACACTTACCGTGAATCTACTCGCCGGGTTTGCAATCTCTCCGACAAGCGTCGTCTTCCAATTCGGATCTCGAAGCAGCGTCTCAGCTCCTACTTTTTCCGCCACCTCAGTGAGTCCAGACCGCTCCAGCCCTAGGGCGATGTGCCGTCCCCCGCTCCGAGCCACTGCCGCGGCCTCGACCTCCGCCGCCTTCACCGCCCGGGTCCCCGCGGCCTGCGCGATGTGGGCCTCGGCGGCGCCGCTGACGGCCTCCAAAACGACCGCGGCTACGGGCGCCGTGACCGACGCGATCTCGTCTTCGGGGGTGCCGTTCGACTCGATCACCGCCGCTGAGCCCCGGGTGGGCTCCGCGCCGAACGTGAGCACGCGCTCGACGTGGCGCGCGTTGTAGTCGAGGGGATGGCGGAGCTGCGGGACGGCCGCGGCGACGCGAAGCCCCTTGTCGACGACCGCGTGGACTGCCGAGGCGGCCAGGGCGCGGGCGCCGTTCATCAGCGACGCGCCGAAGCTCGACTGGGCCGGCGGGGGCGGCGGGGCCACGGGGGCCTCGGGGAGCCCCACGCCACCACCACCGCCCGTGCCCGTGCCCGTACCCGGCGCGCCCGGCG
>CAZHGG010001349.1:0-1540 GCA_964531755.1 uncultured Polyangiaceae bacterium | reverse complement strand
GCGCCGCGGGCGGTTCCCGTGGAGAAGTCAGCGCCCCGACTCGCTTCGCCATGAGCTCCCTCTCTGAAGACGCACCCGCCGCGCGACCGTGGCACGACCCTCACTGGCGCCTCCGTTGGCTCGCGCCGGGCATCGCGCTCGCGGTGGCGCTGGCCATCCTCGTCCGCGCCCACCTCCACTTCTTCTTCCCGTGGCCCGCGCCCGTGTCCAACGACGAGGGGTACATCTCCGCCCTCGCGCTCCGGATGATCCACGGCTCGTGGCTCCCGTACGTCGACGGGGTCTCGCAGCGAGGGCCCCTTCTCTACTGGCTCGCGGCGGCGGCGATGCGCGTCGGGGGAGAGTTCTCGTGGCTGCCGATCCGTTGGCTCGCGCTGCTGGCGGGCATCGGGGCGGTCCTCCTGTCGTTCCTGGTCGCCGCGGAGGTGGCGACGCCGATCGCGGGCGGCGTGGCGGCCCTGGTGGTGACGTACTTCCTCTCGTACGAGGTGAACCCCTGGGACGGCATCGGCTACAACGGCGAGATCCTCGCGATGCAGTTCGTGCTGGGGTCGCTCCTCGTGGTGGCGCGCACGATGCGCCCCGAGGCGGTGGCGTCTCCCCGGCGCGCGCGGCTCCTCTACGTCGCGGGCCTCCTCGGTGCGGCCGCCGGGCTCTGCAAGCAGATGACGCTCATCCACATGGCCCCCTCGGTCGTGTGGATCCTGCTGGGCGCGCCCGGCGACGAGCGCCCCATGGCCCGCCGCGCGCGCGACCTCGCGGCCTTCCTCCTCGGCGCGGCGACCCCCTACGCGCTCGTCCTCGCGGTGTACGCGGCGACGGGGCACGTCCGCACCTTCCTGTACTACTACCAGCGCTACGGGCGCGACATCTTCATGGCGCCGCTGACGCGCGACTACATGCGCGACAAGGTCCGGGAGCAGATCGACCGGTACTTCCTCGGCGGCTCGGCGGTGACGATGGTCGCGATGGTGGCCCTCTCCCGCGCGCTGCGGGATTTCTGGGCCGACGGCGGCGGGCGCGCCGCGCGGCTGCGGCGGCACGCGCGGGGCTTCTACCTCGTGGGGCAGCTCGCCTGCGCGATGGCCGGGGCGAGCTTCACCTTCCGCTTCTTCCCGCACTACTTCGTGCAGGTGTACCCGGTGGCCGCGCTCGTGGTGGGCTACGCGGCCTCGGGGCTGTCGCTCGACCCCTCGCACCGCCGCGACCGGGCCCCCGTGGTGGGCGCCGTCACCCTCGTCGCGGGCGCCGCGCTGCTCCTGCTCATCGCGAGCACGGCCCTCACGCGCAACGTGCGCCTCCGCCGCGAGACCGACCGCTGGGACCAGGACCCGCGGGCCGACCCGGTGGTTCGCTACGTGCTCGAGCGCTCGCAGCCGTCGGAGACGATCTTCGTCTGGGGCTTCCGGGCGGAGACCTACGTCTCGGCGGCGCGCCTGCCCGCGTCCCGCTTCGTGTACACGGTGTACCCGTCGGGGGTGGTCCCGTGGTTTCAGTCGACGCGTGACGAGGAGGAGCGGCGGGTGGTGCCCGGGAGCCG
>CAZHGG010001348.1:0-1546 GCA_964531755.1 uncultured Polyangiaceae bacterium | reverse complement strand
CCGCCCAACGTCTACGAGCACCGGGCCTGGCAGCAAGCGCTCTTCGGGGGCACCGTCGGCCAGCTCTCGCTGCAGCTCCGGCCGCGCCTCGAGCAGCGCTTCCGCGGCGGCGAGGATCCGGCGCTCCGCGCGAGGCTCTTCGGGCGCGCCAACGTGGCGCTGTGGCCGAAGGGCCCGCTCGCCCTCGCCACGTGGGACGAGGTCTTCGTCCAGCTGCACACGACGTCCTGGGGCGCGCCGGGGGGCTTCGACCAGAACCGCCTGTTCCTCGGCCTCGGGTTCACGCAGGGCGCGCTCCGGCTCGAGGCGGGGTACCTGTCGGCGATCGTGCGCAGAGCCGACGACTCCCTCCTCCACCAGCAGAACCTCGCCTTGATGGGCTTCCTCACCTTCTAGCCCGCTCGGCTCGCGCGCGTGGAGCGAGGCGCGCGAGGCGCTCCCCACGCGCGGCGATCGAGGATACCCTCGCCGTGCCGTGGATCCAGGCTTCGTCGTCTCCGAGCGCTTCCGCATCGAGCACCGCGCGAGCGTGGGCGGCACGGCGAAGGTGTACCGAGCGACCGACCTCCAGACCGGCGCGATCGTCGCCCTCAAGGTCCTCTACGGCGAGGTCGCGGAGGAGCAGACCGAGCGGCTCGAGCGCGAGGCCGAGCTGCTCGCCCAGCTCTCCCACCCGGGGATCGTCCGCCTCATCGCGCACGGCGTGCTCGACGCCGGCGCGGCCTACCTCGCCCTCGAGTGGGTCGAGGGCGAGACCCTGGGGCAGCGCCTCGCGCGGACCGGGCTCACCATGCGCGAGAGCGTCGACCTCGTGCGGCGCACGGCGGAGATCCTCGCGTACGCGCACGGGCTCGGGGTGGTGCACCGCGACATCAAGCCCGCGAACCTCATCCTCCGGGACAAGGAGCTCGAGCGCGTGGTCGTCATCGACCTCGGGATCGCCAAGGGTGGCGGCGGCAGCCAGCCCGCGTCGATCACGCAGGTGGGCGCCGTGCTCGGCACGCTCGGCTACATGGCGCCCGAGCAGGCGCGCGGGGTCGGGAGGGTCGACGCCCGCACCGACGTCTTCGCGCTCGGGGCCCTGCTCTACAAGTGCCTCACCGGCGTCCCTCCGTTCGACGCGGACGACCCGATCGCCGTTTTGGGCAAGCTCCTTTACCACTCGGCGCCGCGCGTGCGTGACGCGCGCGCCAACGTCCCGCGGGAGCTCGACGACCTCATCGCCCGAATGCTCTCGCAGTCGCCCGACGACCGCCCCGCCGACGCCGGCGTGGTGGCGGCCGAGCTCGCGGCCCTGCGCGACCTCGAGGGCGATCGCACCGTGCTCGCCCACCCGACGAAGGGCGAGGCCATCATGCACGGCGAGCAGCGCCTCGTCAGCGTGATCGCCATCGCCACGGCCGAGGGTGGCGAAGAGCCCACGCTCGTCGACGGCCCGCCGGCCGCGTCGCCGTCGCTCGTCCGCCGGCTCCGGCTCGCCGTGGCGCCGTTCGGAGCGCAGCTCGAGGCGCTCCCGAGCGGCGAGCTGCTGGCCACCCTCGCGGGC
>CAZHGG010001347.1:0-1550 GCA_964531755.1 uncultured Polyangiaceae bacterium | reverse complement strand
CGAGTCGGGGCGGGCGTCGTTCGCGTCGATCTGAGTCTCGCCGTGGCCGGCGCGCGGGCTCCGCGTCGAGGTCACGGCGATCGCCGGGAGGGAGCTGCGCGAGATCGACCCCGCGCTGCGCAGCAGGTCGACGAGGGCGTCGTGCACGAGGAACGCGTCGGCGGGGCGGTCCTCGGGGTGGCGCGAGAGCATCGCGAGGATGAGCGACTCGAGGCCAGGCGGCACGCCCTGGACGCGGTGGCTCGGGGGCACCGGGGGCGTCGTCAGCGGCTTGAGGAGCAGATCGGCCTGCCCCTCCCAGTCGTACGGCAGCACCCCCGTGAGCATCTCGTAGAGCACGACGCCGAGCGAGTAGATGTCCGCGCGCTCGTCGCACTCGACCCCCTCGACGTACTCCGGCGCGATGTACCCGGGCGTGCCGAAGAGCTGCTCCGAGAACGTCAGGCTCGGCATGTCCATGATCTTCGCGATGCCGAAATCGGTGAGCTTGACGATGTCGCGGCCCTCGTCGTCCTTCACGATGAGGACGTTGTCGGGCTTGAGGTCGCGGTGAATGACCCCCATCTGGTGGGCGCGGGCGAGGGCGCTCGCCATCTGGACGCAGATGCGCGCGGCGCGCTGCCACGCGAACGGGCCACGGTGGACGAGCGCCGCGAGCGACTCGCCCTCGACGTACTCCATCACCAGGTACGCGACGCCGTCGGCCTCGCCGACGTCGCTGATCTCCACGATGTTGCGGTGGTTGATGCGGTTGACCGCGCGCGCCTCGCGCAGGAAGCGCTCGCGGTGCGAAGGGTTGAGGCCGAGCTCCTTGCGGAGGATCTTCAGCGCGCTCAGCCGGTCGATGATGATGTGCCGCGCCAGGTAGACGCTCGACATGCCCCCGAGCCCCAGGCGCTTGATCAGGCGGTAGCGCGACGCGATGGTGCGCCCGAGGTAGCGGTCGTTGCTCGTGTCGAGGCCGGCCCCGTCGTACGGACAAAAAGCGGCGTCGTCGGGGAAGAGCTCGGAGCAGCGGGGGCAGATCTTCACGTGGCTAGGCTCCGGTCGGTTCGGATGGCGCGCGTGAGGCGGACCGCTCGCGAGCCGACGCGAGGCGAAGGCTACCAAGGTCTGGGGCGCCGCGGGTGGGTTCCGCGATCACACGGGCACCGGGCCCCCGAACCAGCCGCAGAACCGCGCGATCCAGAGCGCCACCGCCGCGGCAAACGTCACGAGGAGCGCCGAAGCCAGGCGCGCCACGAGCCGACCTTCGTCGAACCGCCGGGTGTGGCCGTCCCGTGCGGCGACGTAGACGAGCCGCGCCCCCAGCGCGCCGACCAGCAGCGCGAGCAGCGGGGCCGCGGGGTTGAGGAGCGCCCCGCGCAGATCGCCACGCAGCAGCGCGAGGCTCGCGCGCGTGGCGCCGCAGGTGGGGCACGGCACGTGGAAGGTCGACGCCACGGGGCACCGCACGACGCCGCTCGCGAGGGCGCCCGCGTACGCCGCGAGCCCGACCGCGGCGAGGCAACCTGCGCGGAGCCGGCGCGCGGCCCCTCCCCTCCGCGCGC
>CAZHGG010001346.1:0-1550 GCA_964531755.1 uncultured Polyangiaceae bacterium | reverse complement strand
CGGGATTGTCGCCCAACCACCTTGGTCTCTTCCCCTGCCTCGGGCTTTAGCCCGTGGCACCCGGGGCAGTCGGGGCACCTCGATGGGGTCTGCTTCCGGGATGTCCGCGCTCGGCCGGTTGGTGCTCTATTGCTTCCGCCACGCGGGCGATCCCGAGGAGCTCGTGGGCCATCTGGGAGCGTGGGCGGACCTGGCGCTCGAGGTCATGACGGCTCCGCACGGGCGAGCGGCGCTGGCGACGGTCCTGCGCTATGTGATGATGGTCCCGCCCCCTCAGTGCAGCGTGTGCCACGCGCCCGCGTGCTCCACCTTCGGGAGCCGCGCCGCCGGGGGCACGCTGGGAGGTGCGGCCGCCGAGGCGCGCGTGGCGAGCTCGATCTGCCGGAGCACCTCGTCCATCTGCGCCTCCTCGCGCTCCCACCTCGCGAGCACCGCCTTCGAGCTACGGCGGCGCTTCCACCACGCCGCCGCGAACAGCGCGACCATCAGCACCGAGACGAGCGAGCCGACGATGGACCAGAGCGGCATGCGCCGGGCCAGGTCCTGCTTCCACTGGTACTCGAGCCGCCGCAGATCCGCGCCGTAGGCGTTGCTCACCGCGGGCTCGAACGGCTGGCCCGCCGCGACGCGATCGAGCAACCGCACGAAGCGGTCGTGGTCGTCTCTTCGGCTCAAGAAGCGAACGAAATCCGCCGACTGCGCGTAGGCCAGGCTCACCTCTTGCCCGTTGCCGTGGAACTTGCGATCGAGCTCGGCGATGGGGACGAGGGTGTCCGACAGGCTGGCGGCTTTGAGGGTCTCGACCCGATCGAGCGCGAACTCGCCCGAGAGCTTCACCGCGAGCCCCTCGTTGAACCAGCGCGGCACCGAGCCCTGGCCCAGGGCGTCGCACACGGCGATGTGGACGAGCTCGTGGCGGAGCGTCTCCTCGAGCTTGGTGGGCTCGCCCCCGCGCGGCCCCACCATCGAGACGAGGACGAGCTTGAGCGGCCCGTAGGCGACGCCGCTGGCGTACGCGGGCGGAGGCGAGCCGACCGGCGCCAGACGCGACATCTCGTCGAAGTCGCGCACGATGCGCACCTCGACCCGACCGAGCACCGGCCGCCCGAACTCGATCGTGAGGAGCTGCCGTGTGCTCTCCAGGTCGGGGAGGATCGCCTCGACCCGCGACTCGTACGCGCGCGGGAAGGTCACGGTGAGCCACTCCGACCGCCGCGCGACGAAGTCGGCGGGCACCGGGGGGACGATGATCTCCTGGGGGGCCGCGAGGTAGGGCGCGTCTTCCGGAGCCACGACGACGCCCGCGTGGCCCAGCGAGGGCCACACGAACGACGCGAGGACGAGGACGGCGGCGAGGAGTCGGGCGAGCGCACGGGTCATCGGGGCACCTGCATCTCAAGGTGGATCGAATCCGACGAGCTGTCGCGCGTCGCCAGAAAGAAGGCTCCCCCGAGCACCACGGCGGCGCCGGCCGCGCCCCAGAACCACGGTGACTGGTAGAAAGCGCCGTGTCCCTCGGTCTTGGGGGCGCCCCCGCGCGCGACCGCGGG
>CAZHGG010001345.1:0-1552 GCA_964531755.1 uncultured Polyangiaceae bacterium | reverse complement strand
CGCGGGCGCGCTCGAGGCCGCGGCGCTGCGCCTCGGCCTCGAGCGCGAGCTCCTTGGTCCCGCGGGCGCGCAGGCGCGCGAGCTCGGCCGCGACCTCCTCTTGCTGGCGCGCGAGGTCCTCGGCCTTGCGCGTGGCCTCCGCGCGGGCGAGCGCGAGGGCGGCGCGCTCATCGTCAAGCTTCTTTACCGTTGACTCGAACGCGAGATCCTCGCGCGAGAGGAAGCGCTCCGCCCGCTCGAGCACGGTCCGCGGGAGACCGAACCGGGCGGCGACCGCGAGGGCGCTCGAGCGGCCCGGCACGCCCATGGCGAGCTCGAACGTGGGGGTCATGGTGGCGTAGTCGAAGCCCACGCTCGCGTTCACGAAGCGGGGATCCGCCAGCGCGAGGGCCTTCAGCCCCTCGTAGTGGGTCGTCGCGCCCACGGTGCCGCCGCGGGCCGTGAGCGAGTCGAGCAGCCCCGCCGCGAGGGCCTCGCCCTCTCGCGGATCGGTGCCCGTCGCCAGCTCGTCGAGCAACACGAGCACGCCGCGGTGCGTGTCCTCGAGCACCTGCGCGAGGTTCTTCACGTGCGCGCTGAAGGTGGAGAGGTTCTTGTGCAGGCTCTGGTCGTCGCCCACGTCGGTGAGCACCCGATCGAAGAGGCCCACGCGGCTGCCCTCGGCCGCCGGCACGGGCAGGCCCGCGCGGACCATCAGCGCGGCGAGCCCCAGCGTCTTCAGCACCACGGTCTTGCCGCCGGCGTTCGGCCCGGAGATGATCATCGCCCGGCCGCCTGCGAGGCTCGCGTCGCTCGGGACCACGGCCACCCCGTCGAGCGTGAGGAGCGGGTGGCGCGCCCGCACGAGGGAGAGCTCGGGGCCCGCGCACAGCTCCGGGAAGGTGAGGGAGGCGTCCTCGGCGAGGGCGGCGATCGCCGCGAGCACGTCGGCCGTCGCCAGCGCCTCGACCGCCGCCGTGGCGCTCGGGAGCATGTCACGCACGAGGCCCGAGAGGCGCGCGTAGACCGCGAGCTCTTCGCGCTCCACGTCGGCGTCGAGCACCTTCAACCGGTTGCCGAGCGGGATCACCGCGCGCGGCTCGACGAAGAGCGTGGCGCCGCTGCCGCTGGTCGCGTGGACGAGGCCCGGGAAGCGCTCGTGCGCGTCCTTCCGCACGGGCAGCACCCACCGGCCTTCGCGCTCGGTCACGAAGGAGTCCTGCAGGATCCCCTCGTACCGCCGCATGAGCTCCTCGAGGCGCGAGAGCATGCGCGCGCGCGTCGCGTCGCGCTCCGACCGCAGCTCGCGGAGGCGCGGGCTGGCGCGGTCTGCGAGCGTGCCGTCCGGGTCGAACGAGCCCGAGAGCTCGCCCTCGAGGGCGTCGAGCGTGGGGTCGGTCGTGAGCGCGGCGTGGAGGAGCGGGCAGGTCGCCCGCCGCGACGCCAAGAAGCGCCGCGTGGTGCGCGCGCTCTCCAGCGCCGCGGCGAGGGCGCGCAGCTCCACGGGCGACAGCACGCCCTCGGCCCTCGCGCGATCAAGGGGGAGTCCCAGGTCGGGCAGCGCCGCCATCGC
>CAZHGG010001344.1:0-1552 GCA_964531755.1 uncultured Polyangiaceae bacterium | reverse complement strand
CGAGGAGCACCGGGGCCGCGACGCGGGCCACCCGCAGGGCCGCGCCACCCACGCGCCGCGGAGCGGGCGTCGAGGGCGCGCAAGACGGGGGCGTCGGCGGGGGCAGGGAAGGCGGAGGGCGCTCGTCCATGGATCCAGGGTACCAGGGTCTGCCCAGCGCGCGCCGGGCGGCAGCGATTCCACGTGTGTGCATTTTCAGACGATTGTCGTAGCGACACGGACATTCCCGCTGATAGGCTCGTCGTGTCGCAGGGATAGCCCACACTCGTGTGCCACCTGGCGAGACGTGCACCGCACCGGAATCACAGGAGGCTCCCTTGGCGTCTGGAGACAAGGACTCGATCTCGAACCTTCGTACCGAGAACTCGAAGACCGACAAGCGAAAGCAGAGCCTCTACTTCCCCGAGTCGATGCTGACCGAAATCAAGGAAGAGGCGGCCCGCCTCGACCGGTCGCTCTCGTGGGTCGTGCAGCGCGCGTGGAAGATCTCTCGCCTCGAGATCAAGAAGCTCCCGAGCGTGAACGAGGTCGACGACGACGACGACGAGGGCTGAGGCCGGCCGTCCAATGCCACGCGACCGAAGGGAGCACGGCGTGAAGGTGCCCCGACCCAGCGACGCCGCCGAGCTCGAGGGGCTCCGCTCTCTCCCCGGCCCGGGCGAGCGGCGCGGCTTCGCCGTGGCCCCCGACGGGACCCGGCTCTACTACCGGCACTCCGACCGCACGCGAGGGCCCCTCCATGCCGTCCTGTCCGACGGCATCTTGTGCGATGGCTTCATCTGGAAGTACCTCTGGGCCGACCTCAGCGGGATGATGCCGGTCACCCACTGGCACTATCCGGGGCACGGGCGGAGCGCCAAGCCGAGCGAGCTCACAGGGGTCGACATCGCCTCGCTCGCCGACGATCTCCACGAGGTGGCGCGCGCCACCGGCGACGCGCCGCGCGTGCTGTTCGGGCACTCGATGGGCGTGCAGGTGTGCCTGGAGGCGTATCACCGCGAGCCCGCGAAGGTGCGGGGCCTCGTGCTGTTCTGCGGCACGTTCGGCCGGGTCACCGCGTCTTTCCGCGGCGTGCCCATCCTCGACGTGCTGTTGCCCAAGCTCACGGCGATCGCGAACGAGAACCCCCACATCGTCCGCGCGCTCTGGTCGCGCATCCCGCCCGACATGGCCATGAAGATGGCCCGCCGCGCGGGCGACGTCGACGCCGCGAAGATCCGCGACGAGGACATGCTCCCGTACCTCGAGCACATGACCCACGTCGATTTTCCCATGTTCCTCCGCATGCTGAAGGGCGCGGGCGAGCACTCGGCGGAGCCGTACCTCGGCGACATCGACGTGCCCGTCCTGGTCGTCGCCGGCGAGCGCGACACGTTCACCCCCGCCTCCCTCTCCGCCGTCATGGCCGAGCGCATCCCCAAGGCGACGCTCCTCGTGCTCGAGCGCGGCTCGCACGCCGCGCCCATCGAGCAGCCGGACGTCGTGTTCAAGCACGTGCGCGCGTTCGTCGAGGGGCTCTCGCCCTGAGCCCGGCGCGGGCGCCCCGGCTCGC
>CAZHGG010001343.1:0-1556 GCA_964531755.1 uncultured Polyangiaceae bacterium | reverse complement strand
CGGCCTCGACGCCGCCCCGGACGCGCCTCTCGTGCCCTCGCCGGCGCTCCGGCTGTCCCCGCGCGTCGGCGCGCCCGCCGACGACGACGCGCGGCCGATCGGACCGGGGATCGTCCTCGACGGGGGGTTCGGCGGCGCGACTGTTCGCCAGTGGATGCACGCCACGGCCACGGGTGGCGCCGCGGCGCGCGCCGATCTCGTGCTGCTCACCGCCGGGGCGGGCGACGCCGCCGCGACGTGGCTCGCCGCCGCCCCTTTCCGCTCGGCCCAGACCGTGGCGCTCGCCGACGGCGCCACCGACGCCGATCTGCGCATCGCCGCCGACGTGGTGCGCCGCGCCGAGGTCGTGTGGTTCACCGGCGGGGATCAGGCGGCCTACGTGCGCTGGAAGGGCACCCCGCTCATGGCCGCGGTGCAGGCGGTGTTCGACCGCGGCGGCGTCGTCGGCGGGACGAGCGCCGGCATGATCATCCTCGGCAGCTCCGTGAACGACGCCTTCCAGGGCCCCTCCGAGAACATCCTCAGCGCGCTCGTGGTCGCCGATCCGTACCACGCGAGCATGCACTTTACACAGAACGTGCTGCGCCTCCCGCCGCTCGCGCGCACGATCACCGATCCACATTTCATCGCGCGCGACAGGCTGGGCCGGCTCGCCACGTTCATGGCGCGGCAGGTGCAGGAGGGCTTCGCCAGCCCCGACATCCTCGGCGTCGGCGTGGACGACGGCGCCGCGCTCGTGATCGGGCCGGACGGGCGCGGCCGGAGGCTCGCCTCGGGCGACGGCCCGGGCGTGTACGTCGTGCGCGGCGGCGCGCCCCAGCGGTCCGTGGCAGGGCAGCCGCTCCTCTACCGCGGGCTCCGTGTGTTGAAGCTCTCGGACGCCACCCACGTGGTCGACCTCGGGCGCCGCTGCGGCCGCGGCGCCGTGCGGGCCCTCGACGTCGACGGCGCCGCGACGCCCCCGTACCCAGCCGACGCCTACGACGACGGCCCGGTGCAGGACGACTGTCTTTAGGCTCCGGAGGGCGGTCGACCTTGCGCTGGGCCGAGCAAACCCACTACGGTCGCCGCATGGAACGCGACGACCTTCTTGCATTTCTCCGCGCCCAGAGGTGGGCGGTGGAGGCCTCAGTCTCCGTGCACGGCACCCCGCAGGCCGCGGTGATCGGCGTCGCGGTCACAGACGATCTCGAGATCGTGTTCGACACGAGCGAGGCGTCTCGCAAGACCGCGAACCTCCGGCGAAACCCGCGCGCGGCGCTCGTCGTGGGCTGGGACGACGCTCGCACCGTGCAGCTCGAGGGGCTCGCCGACGAGGCGCGCGGCGCCGAGCTCGAGCGCCTGAAGGCGGTGTATTTCGCGCGCTTTCCGGATGGGCCCGAGCGCGCCGCGCGCGAGCCGCTCACCTACTTCCGCGTGCGCCCGAGGTGGGTCCGCGTGAGCGATTTCACCGGGCCGGACCCAAAGGTCACCGTCGTGGAGCTCGCTCCGAAGCGCGCCCCGCGGGAGGCCCGGGCGGCCGAGGCGGAGGCGGCCCCCGCGCCCCCCGCGGCGCC
>CAZHGG010001342.1:0-1557 GCA_964531755.1 uncultured Polyangiaceae bacterium | reverse complement strand
TCGGGCGCGCCGCTCGCCCGCGGCCCGGCGTCGCCGAGCGAGCCCGCGGACCAGGCCCGCGCGCCGGTGAGCTCGGACGCCATCCAGGTGTTCGCGGCCGCCGAGAGCTCGGTGCTGCGTACGGGGACGTCGCAGGCCTTCATCGGCGTAGGCGTCGACGTGCCGCGCGGCCGGGTCGCGTTCCGCCCGAAGGTCGCCGTCGGCCTCCTCGTCGACACGTCCGGTTCGATGGCGGGCGCCAAGATCGAGAGCGCGCGCCGCGCGGCCGCGACCTTCGTGCAGAACCTCGTCGACGGAGACGTCGTGGGGGTCGACGTGTTCGACGACAGCGCGCGGACGCTCGTCGTGCCTACGGTCCTCGACGCCGAGACCCGCCCCCGCATCCTCGCGGCCATCGCGGCCCTGGGCACGGGCGGCTCCACGAACATGTTCGACGGCCTCACGCTGAGCGAATCGCACCTCGCGGGGAGCCCCGCCACGCACTCGGTACGCCGCGTGGTGATCCTCTCCGACGGGCGCGCCAACGTCGGCCGCTCGAGCGCCGCCGAGCTCGGCAACATCGCCGAGCGCGGGCTCGCGTCGCGCGTGCAGGTGACCTCGCTCGGGGTGGGGCTCGACTACGACGAGACCACGCTGAACGCGCTGTCGGTGCGCTCGAGCGGGCGCCTGTACCACATCGGGGATCCGCGCGAGATGATGGCCACGCTCCAGCGCGAGGTGGCGCTGATCGGCGACACCCTCGCGAGCGACGCCAGCCTCGAGGTCGTGCCGGCGCCCGGCGTCCGCGTCATCGGCGCCGAGGGTGTGCACTCCACGTGGAACGGCCGCGCCTTCCGCATCCCGCTCGGCGCGCTCTTCGCCGGGCAGCACCGCGAGGCGCTCGTCCGCGTCGCCCTCGACGGCGCCGAGGCCCAGACCGAGCGGCCGCTCGCGAGCGTGCGCCTGGTCTACCGCGATCCTCGCGACGGCGATCTCGAGCGCGTCAAGGAGACCGTCGCGCGCGTCGCCTTCTCGTCCGACGAGGCCGCCGTGGCGCGCGGCGCAGACGAGCGCGTCAAGGCGATGGTGTCGCTCGTCGAGGCGGGCCGCGTGCAGATCGCGGCCGCCCAGCGCATCAACGAGGGCGACTTCGCCGCGGCGGACCGCGAGCTGAGCGTCGCGCAGCGGCGCCTCGAGGAGCGCGCGCAGGCCACCCGCGACGTCGCCGAGAAGAAGCGCCTCGACTCCCAGGCGCAGCAGCTCGGGGCGACCCGCAGCACGGTCGCGAAGGCCGCCGCCGCACCGAAGCCGGTCCAGCGGAGCGAGGCGCTCAAGCTGAACAAAGACGGCATGAGCACGATGGGCTTCTGATCGACCGACGAACGCCCGATTGCTCAGCGCGGGGCCGCGAGTTTTCGTAGACTTGCGCTGTGAGCGACCGAACGCCGCCGCGAGCCTCGGGGCCGGGTGACACGCTGCCCTTCAGTGATGGCCGCGCCCTCCGCCTGGGCGACGCGCCCGCGCCCGACCCCTCCGCGACCCCGGCGGCGCCCCCCGCGCCCGGGTCGGGACCGCTCC
>CAZHGG010001341.1:0-1564 GCA_964531755.1 uncultured Polyangiaceae bacterium | reverse complement strand
ATCGACGACGTGCAGTGGTCGGACGCCGACAGCCGCGCGATCTTTGCCGAGGCGATGCAGGCGCCCGACGGCCCGCCGCTCTTGATGTTGGTGACGCTGCGGACGGCGCTCGCCAGCCCGTCGGGCCCGGCGCCCACCAGTGAGCGCGTGCTCTCCTACCTGGCGCGGGTCGCCGAGCTCCGGCACGTCGTGCTGCAGCCGCTGCCGCCCGGTGAGGCGCGAGAGCTCGCTGGCAGGCTGCTCGGCCGCAGTCGCGCCGGTCTTGCCGACGCGATCGCCGGGGAGTCTGAGGGGCATCCCCTGTTCATCGACACGCTCGTTCGCCATGCCCTCGTCACCGATCCGCTGGGCAATGTCGCGCGCTCGTCCTCGCTGCGACTCGATGAGGCGCTGGCCGCGACGCTCGATCGGCTCGACGACGAGGCGCGAACGGTGCTCGAGCTCGCTTCGGTTTCGTTGCGCCCGCTGTCGTACGAGACGGCGCGCCGCGCCGCGGGCCTCGATCATGCGGCGCTGCCACGCGCGGTGACCGCGCTGCGCTCGATTCATCTCGCACGCGGCGCCCGCCTGCGCGATGAGGATGCGCTCGAGCCCTATCACGATCGGGTTCGCGAGGTCGTGCTCGATGGCCTCGCCGAAGAGCTGCGCCGTCGCCGACACGAAGAGCTGGCGCGCGTCCTCGAGGCGACCGACCGTGCGGATCCCGAGGAGCTGCTCGCCTACTGGCGCGCCGCGGGCAACGAGGAGCGCACGCTGCACTACGCGGTGCTCTCGGCCAACAAGGCCAACGAGGTCCTCGCGTTCGATCGCGCCGCGCGCCTCTATCGGATCGCCGTCGAGCTTGCGCCCAATGAGCAGAGGCGCCGCGAGCTCGTGATCCGGCTTGGCGAGGCGCTGGCCGCGAGCGGCCGTGGCCCGGATGCCGCGCGCGCCTTCCTCGAAGCGGTGCCGGGCGCTCCTTCGGACGAGGCGCTCGATCTGCGCCGTCGCGCCGCGGAGCAGCTCCTGCGGTCGGGGCGCCTCGACGAGGGGTTCACCGAGGTGCGCGGTGTTCTCGCCGCCGTCGATCTCAAGATGCCTGTGACGCCGCGAGCCGCGCTGGCGAGCTTCCTGTGGAACCGCGCCCGACTGGCGCTGCGCGGCCTCGAGTGGCGAGAGCGCGACGCTGGCCAGATCGCGAACACCGAGCTCATGCGCATCGACGTCTGCTGGTCGGTCGCCGGGGTGCTCAGCATGGTCGACACGATCCGCGGCGCAAACTTCCAGGCCATCCACCTGCGCCTGGCGCTCGACGCGGGGGAGCCGTCGCGGGTCGCGCGCGCGCTGGCGGTGGAGACCGGCTACTCGTCGACCGCTGGCAGCGCCAACCAGGCGCGCACCGCGGCGATGTACGCGCGCGCCACCGAGCTGTCCGAGCGCGTCGGGACGCCATACGCGATCGGCATGGTGCGCGGCTGCGGTGGCTCGGCGGCCGGCCTCGAGGGGCGGTGGCGCGACTGCTACGCGCTCACCAAGGAGGCCGAGGACATCTTCCGCAACCAGTGCGGCAACATCGCCTGGGAGC
>CAZHGG010001340.1:0-1564 GCA_964531755.1 uncultured Polyangiaceae bacterium | reverse complement strand
ATAGGGCCCCCCCGCGCCCGGGCAAGACGGAACCTCAGCCGTCGCGCCAGTGGGGCGGAAACGTCGCGTCGTAGCCGGGCAGGGCCTCGATGCGCGCACACCACGCCGCGAGGCGCGGGAACACCACGGGCAGCGGGCCCAGCTCGTGCTCGAGCGTGTCCGCGCCGGGCTTGCCCAGCGCGCGCTCGAACGTCTTCACTTGCGGGTACACGAAGAGGTCGGCCGCCGAGAGCGTCGACGTGGCGAGGAAGGGCCGCGTCGCCAGGCCGGCCTCCAGGGCCGAGAGCTCCGCCCGCGCGCCGTCGATGGCGAGCAGCACCTGGTCGCGCTGCGTGTCCAGGCGGTTGAAGAGCAGCGGTCGGCTGAACGCCGAGAGGGCCGCGAGCGCGTAGCACTCGTGGTCCATGATCGCGCGGAGGATCTGCCCGGCCTCCTCCGGGGTCTCGCCGAAGAGCGGCGGCGACGGGAAGCGCCGATCCAGGTAGGTCAGGATCGCGAGCGACTCGCAGAGCGAGAACGCGCCGTCGCGGAGGACGGGCACCTTGCCGCGAGGGCTCATCGCCACGATCTCGTCGGACTTGTGCTCGCCTTTGGAGAACGACAGCAGCCGCGACTCGTACGGCACGCCTTTCACCGCGAGCGCGAGGAGCACCCGCCACGATGGACCGCTGCCGCTGCCCCAGAAGATCTCGATCGCCATGCCTCGCTCCTACCACGGAGCGGCGTGCGTGCGGCGGACGCCCTAGTCGAGGTGGACGCCGGCGGCGAGGCGCACGCCGTAGGTGCCGAGGCCCGTGCTCGAATACCCCAGCGGGTCGCTCAGCGGCAGCATGAAGCCCGCGCGCACGAAATAGCCCGGCTTCTGCACCGCGAGGAACGGCTCGATGGCGGCCTGGTAGGCGGCCTTCGACGCGAACGTGGTGTCCTTCAGCTTGCTGAACGTCGGCAGCGCCACGCCCTGGAGCCGGACACCTCCGGCGACGACCCCGCCGATCTCCACCTCGCCCGCGTGCATGATGGCGACCTCGACCTGGTCGTTGCGGCCGAGCGGCGCCATCACCACGGGCGCGAGCTCGGCCCGCAGGCTGATCGGCTCCCACACGTGCTCGACGGCCGCCCGCAGCTCCACCGGCACGACCGACGGCGTGTACTCGTGGAGGTTCCACAAGGCGTTCGGCACCTGCGCCGCGGCGTAGGCCTGGCTCCGCTGGGTGCGGCCCGACAGGAGGGGCACGCCGACCGCGCCGCCGACCGAGACCCACGTCGAGGTGCCCACGGGCAGCGTCGCGTGGGCGCCCAGCATGATGTTGCCGAGCACGGCGGCGGTGGAGTTGCCGAGCCCGAGGCCTAGGGGCAGGCGCGCGTCGATGGCCACGCGCTGCGAGACGGGCACCGAGGCGAGCAGGCGCAGCGCGATCGTGGAGAGCGCGTCGCCTCCGTCCGTGAACGACGCGGTGTCGAGAGCGAACCGGCCGCGCAGGGTCGAGGGGAGGTCGTGGCCGGGCGCGCGCGGCGTCGGCGCGCCCGTCGGGGGTAGCTCCGCGGGGGAAGGCGCGGCCAGGGC
>CAZHGG010001339.1:0-1566 GCA_964531755.1 uncultured Polyangiaceae bacterium | reverse complement strand
GGCGCGGTGGTCCGCTTCGAGGGCGTGGGCTTCAGGTACCCCGGCCGGGACGAGTGGGCGCTCCGCGGCATCGACCTCACGCTCGCCGCGGGCGAGCGCGTCGCCCTCGTGGGCCACAACGGGGCAGGGAAGACCACGTTCGTGAAGCTCATGACGGGCCTCTACGCGCCCACGGAGGGGCGGGTCTTGGTCGACGGCGTCGACGTGCTCGGCGGCGACGGCCCGGACGCCGCCCGGGTGCGCCGCGCGCTGCTCGCCCGCTTCGGGGTCGTGTTCCAAGACTTCAACCAGTACCAGCTCACGCTGCGCGAGAACGTGGGGGTCGGCAGCGTGCCGCGCATGGACGACGAGCCGCACGTGCGCAACGCCGCGGCGCTCGGCGGCGCGGGCGAGCTCGTCTCGTCGCTGGAGGGGGGCCTCGAGGCGCCGCTCGGCCACTGGTTTCGGGGCGGGGTCGAGCTCTCCGGCGGGCAGTGGCAGAAGATCGCGCTCTCGCGCGCGTTCATGCGCGACGACGCGGACATCCTCGTGCTGGACGAGCCCACCGCCGCGCTCGACGCCGAGAGCGAGCACACCGTCTTCGAGCGCTTCCACGAGCTCGCCGAGGGTCGCACCACGCTGGTGATCTCTCACCGGTTCCCGACAGTGCGCATGGCCGACCGCATCCTCGTGCTCGAGGGCGGCCGCGTGACCGAGGAGGGCTCGCACGACGCGCTCGTCGCCCAGGGCGGCACCTACGCGCGGCTCTTCGCCCTCCAGGCGAAGGGCTACCAGTAGGGCGCGCGCGGCGGGGCTCGCGCGACCGCTACTTGCGCGCGAGGCCCCAGGGCTTCGTGAGCGACTTGCCCACGCCGGTGCCGAGGCTGACGCTCTGCTGGGTCGCCGTGGGTTTGAACGAGAAAACGACCGCGTGGTTCTGCGGCGCCGAGACGTCGACGGCGGGGTTCGCGTCGACGCTGGCGTCCTGCGGGCCGAGCACCGCGCGGAGGGCCGTGCCGCTCGAGCCCACGGCGAGGAAGTGCTTCTTCGCGACGGGGTCGTACTCGTAGATGGCGAACTGCATCACGACGTCGAGCGGCTTGCGGGGCGCGAGCAGCGTGGTGAGCGTCTGCTTGTTCTTCGCTGACACGCGGCCGCCGAGGGACATGGGATCGAGCGCGGCGACGCCCCACTCGAAGTCGGTCAGGACGGCCACGCACTTGACCTGCGCGCCGCTGGTGGGCAACGCGGTGTCGACGTCGGCGTCGAGCTCCGTCGTGTCGAGCTTGAGGGACCGCAGGCAGCCGACCGACGCCTGCGAGCCCGCTTGGAAGTAGAACCCGTCGCGGACGTCGAGCGACTTCGTCACCGCGGCGGCCGCGGGGAGCGCGAACGAGAGCGAAACGGCCACGGCACCCAACACCCACGCTGCCTTGTTCACGCGACCTCCTCACCGGGCTGCGAGGAGCCTCGCGCAGCCCGTCACATGGGAGAGCGTATTCCTCGGGTCGCGGGTGTTCCACTCTATTTCGCGGGGGACGACCTGCCCGCGCCGGGGCGGGACCGCCGGCGGGCCGCGAGCCCGGC
>CAZHGG010001338.1:0-1567 GCA_964531755.1 uncultured Polyangiaceae bacterium | reverse complement strand
CCATCCGCGGCGCCCGACGACTCCTGGAAGCGCCGCATGCCGCCGCGGCGCGAGGCCGGGGCCTCCCCGGCGCCCTTGCCTGCCTCCGCGACGTCGCCTTCGCCCCACAACCCCGTGGCTCCCTAGGCGCTCCGCGCGGTCCTCGCTAGGCTCGGGGGATGTCCCGCACGCGCCCGGTCACCGTCGCCGCCTTCACCGTCGCCCTGGCCCTCGCGCTCCACGCGAGCGCCCAGCCTGCGTTGGCCCCCAAACCTCCGCCCCCCGCGCAGCCGCAGATCGACGCGCTCACCGCGAGGGTCGTCGCCCTCGAGGCCAAGGTCGCGGCCCTCCAGGCGGCCAGCAATAAGGCTCCGGTGGCGGCTGCTCCGACCCCGGCCCCGAGTGGCACCGGGCCCACCGGGCTCCGGGGACCGCTCCGGTAGGTCGCGCCACCCGTTGGGACGAGACGGCGCCCGGGCCCGCGGCGCGCTGCACGGCCGCGTCGCCCGACGACTCCTGGAAGCGCCGCATGCCGGCGCGCCGCGAGGCCGAGGCCCCCTCGGCGCCGCCTCCGCCGTCCGTCCCGATCGGCCCGCAACCCGGTCGCGCCGTCACGCCCCGCTTGGGGCGTGAAGCGCCGACTCAACGGGCCGCAAGGAGGGGGAGCGCCTGACAATCGCCATGTCCAGGCCGCTCGCGGGAGTGTGGGAGCCACACCTCACCGGCGCGCCGCGCCGAGGTGTACCCTATCCGCGATGGCCCAAGAGAGCTCCAAGAGCGCCCCGATCACCACCGAGCTGAAATCGCACGGCGTGATCCTCGGCGCGTTCACCGCGTTCCTCTGGGTCGTGCACCTCGTCAACGCGGTGATCTTCCAGGGGCACCTCTCGGCGCTCGGGGTGGCGCCGCGCACGCTCCACGGCCTCGTGGGCATCCTGTTCGCGCCCTTCCTGCACGGCAGCTTCGCGCACATCGCGAGCAACACCCTCCCGCTGCTCGTCCTCGGGTGGTTCGTCATGCTGCGCCGCAAGCGCGATCTGCTCTACGTGAGCGTGCTCTCGGCGCTCGTGGGCGGCCTCGGCACGTGGCTCATCGGCCCGGCCGCCTCGGTGCACGTGGGGGCGAGCGTCCTCATCTTCGGCTACCTCGGGTACCTGCTCGCGCGGGGCCTCTTCGAGCGGAAATTCTGGCCGATCATGGGCAGCCTCGCCGTGTTCTTCCTCTACGGCGGGGCGCTCTTCGGCGTGCTCCCCGGCGACGTAGGCATCTCCTGGCAGAGCCACCTGTTCGGCCTCCTCGGCGGCGTGGGCGCGGCGCGCCTGCTCGCGCGCCCCGGCGCGAAGGGGGAGAAAGCAAAGGAGAAGGACACCGCGCCGAAGAAGCTGCGGGTCGCGCCGGCCGCCCGCGCGCCCGTGGCCGCGCCCCGCGCGCCGCTCGACGACGACACCGACGAGGAGCTCGAGGCCCTCCGGCGGCGGATGGGTCGCGGCTGACATGTAGACTGCACGTAATAGCGGCGCTCGGGTGCGTCGCCGCGCCTCAGTCGCGCGCGCCCGCGTCGGCCGGCCCCGCGTCGTCGCCCGTGGGC
>CAZHGG010001337.1:0-1571 GCA_964531755.1 uncultured Polyangiaceae bacterium | reverse complement strand
AAGCTGCGCAGCTTCACTCGAGCTCGGCCCAGAGCTCGGGGTCGATCATCGGCTCACCGCGCTCGCTGCCGAGCACGCCAATCTCCGCGTCGAGCAGACGCGCCGCGAGCTGGGGTTGCGTCCACAGCTCGACCCCACGTCCGCGCTCGAGCTCAGCCTGTCCCTCGCTGTCGAGGCGGCGGGCCGACAACAGGAGACCGAGGTCGAAGCCCTTGGCCGCCAGGCCGGCGCGCAGCTCTCCGACCGCGCGACGATCCACGGGTCCCTGCTGGAGGCGCACCGCGACCAGCGCGCGCACCGTCGACAGTTGCCCTGAGGTCGCGCCGAGGTACAGGACCTCGGGGGTGCGCCGAACAACCTCGAAGCGCTGCCAGCCAGCGCGCTCGAGCAACAACATCGCCAGCAACTCGAAGCTCGCCGGCGACAGCCGCTCGAGGCGCCGCGCCAGACTGGTGAGGGTGGTCGCGCGGAGCTGCTGCTTGAGCTGCGCGAGCTCGGTCTCGGCGATGGCGTTTTCGCCCTCGATTCGGCGTCCCCAGGCCGCGTACTGCCCTCCGCCGAGCCCGCGTACCCGCGAGCGCGCGCCCTGGCTGGTGAGCCAGCGCTCCTCGAGCAGCAGGCCGACGCGCAGCCGGCGCGTCGCTTCGGGCCCGCCAGCGCCGAGCTGTTCGGCGAGCTGTGCCGCGTTCATGCCGCGGCCCCGCCCCTCCAAGATCAGCGCGAAGGCTCCCTGACACAGCCGCCCGATCTCGCCCCGCAGGCGGGTCGCGACCTCGAAGCCTTCACTGGGGCGAACCTGGCGCTCGGCGGGCCGTGCGCTCTGGCGCTCCGGCGACGCCGAGGGCACGACGGCGCTGGCGGCAGCGCTGGCGCCGGAGACGGTCTCGGAGCGCTCCTGCACGTCGACTCCTCCCCCCGCCAGGGGACCTGGCGGCGGGGGCGCGGGCGGTGGCGAGGCTGACCGGGCCTCATTCTTATCTTTTTTCGATTCTTTCTTCTTCTTATCGCGAGGAGCTTTCTTATCAGCAACGCTCGCGTTCTTATCGTTTCTATCGTTCTTATCTTTACTATCGTTCTTGCCAGGGGAGGCAACCGCCTGCGCGTCCCGGGGTGCGTCCCCACGCCGACCTTTTCGCTCCCGATCGCGTCCGCGTCGCCGCTTGCCGCGCGCGTCGCGATCGGAGAGCACCTCGGCCGGGCGCATCCTGCGATCCTCGTCCTCGTGCACCGGCGCATCCTCGAACGCGCTCACCGGTCCCTCGTCGCCCTCCCCCATCGCCTCCGTCTCGTCGAAGATCTGCTCGTCCTCGACGGGCTCGGCGCGTGGCTCGTCCTCGGGGGTCGAGGCCATCGCGGTCTTCGGCAGGGACAGCAGCTCGGGCAAGCGAGGGCGGGCCGGTTGCGGCTCACCACCGGCGAGAGCGGGCGACTCCGGGCTCTCTCCATCGAGCCCCCCGTCCTCCGCTTCGCCAGCGGCTCCCTCGGTCGCGCCCTCGGCGCCACTGCGCCCACGTCGGCGACGGCGACGCCGACGCGACGCTCCACCGGGGGCCTCGGCGCCCGCATCGCCA
>CAZHGG010001336.1:0-1586 GCA_964531755.1 uncultured Polyangiaceae bacterium | reverse complement strand
GGGTGTTCGGCCCGGCGGTCGGCGACGTCACGCGGCGCCGCGACGAGCTACGCGCGGACGCCCTGGCCGACGCCGGCTGCACCGACGCCGGCTGCGCCGCCGTGTGGCTCGAGCGGCCCGAGGGCAGAGACGACCGCGAGCCGGAGCTGCCGCGCGTGCTCCGCTACGCTCCGTGAGGCGCGGGACATCACATTATTCAGTAGTGCTGCAGACTTACAACTAGAACGAGTGGCCCACGGCCACCCCGGCGCCGTCGGTCTGCACGATGGGAAACACCCACGGCGCGAGCTGCGCGGCGGTCGCCTCGCGCTTCGGCGCGAGCAGGTAATACGCGCCGGCGAACACGACGCCCGCGGCGAGCGTCACGCCCGAGACGATCGCCAGGGTGTTGAACGTGTCGACCGAAGAGTTGTTGCTCTCGAGCTGCGCGCACGCCGCCTTGAACTCTGTCGGCGGCGTCGTGCAGATGCCGCTGGTGGATAGGTTCCGCTTGGCCGCGGCCTTGCGGATCTCCGCCGTCGTGTTGTCGGCAGACGTGGCCGCGGAGCCGCGGGCGAGCACGAACACCACTGTGCCGACGAGCCCCGCGACGCCCACTCCACCCCCGACGTACACGGGCCACATGGTCTTCGGGGGGGCGAGCCAGTTCTTCTTGGCGGCCGGCGCCGGGTCCGCGCCCCCACCCGGAGGTGGCTCCACCTTCGGATCGCCCGGCGGAGGCTCGACCGGCGGCGCGGTCGGCGTCGCGCTCGGCGCGGGAGTGGGCGTCGGGACGGGGGTAGGCGTCGGGACGGGGACGGGGACAGGCGCCGCCCCCGCACCCGCGCCCCCCTGGCCGAACTTGGCGGTCGTGTGCTGGCCGGCGCGCGCGGAAACGGTCACGGTCTCGAGCGCGCCGCTGGGGAGGCGGCCCTTCAGCGTGGACGTGCCGGCGTCGATGTCCAACGGCTCCCGCAGCGGCGTGCTCCCGAGCTTGACGTCCCCGGCCGACGTGACGAGCAGGATGTCCGTGCCCGCGGGCGCGGTCACCTCGACCCGCGCCCCCTTCGCCCGAGCCTCCGCGAGGCCCTTCTCGGCGTCCGAGCGCTGCGCCGGCGTGACCTGGGCCGAGTCGTGCAGGAACTGCTGGAAATACCTCGCCGCCTCGCCCGAGTGCCCCGAGCGCAGGCAGCTCTGCGCGAGGTTGAGGAGCACCGCGGGGTGCTTTTTCAGCGCATACGCCTCGAGGAACGAGAGGCGCGCGTTCTCGAACTGCCCCTTGTCGAACGCCTCGACCCCCTCTTGGAACCGGGCGCGCGCGCGGGTGGTGAGCGCGTCTCCGGGCTGCGCCTGCGCGACCCCGCTGGGGAGCACGGGGAGCGCCGCGGCGAGGGACACGAGCAGGGCGAGGGCGCGCCCGGCGGCGCCGCGACGGAGGCGGGGGAGCGAAGGAGACGTCATCACCCACGAGCGTACCGCGAGAACGCGCCGTGGACCGAGTTTCTCGCCGCCTCTCAGAACGGGGCGTCGCGGACGATGCCCCCCTTGGGCGCGGGCTTGGCCGCCGCAGGCGCGGGCTTGGCGGCGGCGGGTGGAGGCGCGGGCTT
>CAZHGG010001335.1:0-1586 GCA_964531755.1 uncultured Polyangiaceae bacterium | reverse complement strand
GGGCCAGGGCCAGGGCCAGGGCCAGGGCCGGGCGGCGCGCCGCCCGCGATGCTGTCGGCGAGCTCGTTGATGTACTCCTCGATCGCGGTGTAGCCCGAGGGACGCACGGTCTTGTGGTCGTTCGGGTCGGACGACGAGAGCCCGTGGCTCGCCTCCCACGTGTCGGCCATGCCGTCGTTGTCGACGTCGGCCGGCGGCGCGCCCGGCGTGAGGCCCGCCATGAGGTTCGCGGGCGGCTTCGCGCCCCAGCTGCCCGTGCGGTTCTTCACCTCGTCGAACGTGCGGAGGGACACGCCGTCGCGCGGGAACGCGCCCGCCTTCGCCATGACCAGGTCGTAGGCCATCTGCGAGGACTGGGTGGTGACCTTGTAGGTGAGCCCCGCGAGGTTGTTCTCGGTCGCGACCTTGCGGTTCGCGCCCTCCAGGTTGCGGAGCCCGCCGTATTTGCTCGCCTCCGCCCACGGATCGTTGATGACGCCCGAGAACGTGGGGGCATCGTCAATCATGTTGTCCTTCAGGAAGTACTGCGGCGGCCCCGACCCCGGCTCTTCGTCGTCGAACAAGAACGGCTGCAGCGCGGAGGACGGGCCGCGCTTGAAGTAGTTGCCCACGATGTTGAACTGCCCCTCCGCGGGGTTGTGGTGCACGAACGCCTGCTGGAAATCGTAGAGGACGTTGTTGCGGATCTCGGTGGGCCCCGTGGCGACGGCCGGCCCGCGGCGGATGTGGTGCGCGAACAGGTTGTGGTGGATGGAGACGTGGTGCCCATCGGGGCCGTTGATGAGCCCGTAGTTGTGCGACCCCTCGGGGTGCCCCTTCGTGCTCGACTCCTCGATGCTGCAGTACTGGACCGTGCCGTTCTTCGCCTCGTAGATGTCGACCGTCTCGTCGGAGGCCCACGACACCGCGAGGTGGTCGAGGATGAAGCGATCCGCCGTGGAGAACTGGATGGCGTCGTACTGCTCGCCGAGGGAGCTCGGCCCGGTGAGCGGCGGCGGGCGCACGCGCACGTGCCGCACGATCACGTTCGTGACGTTGTTGTCGTATTCGGTCCAAAGGTGGCCGTGGATCGTGATGCCGGCGCCCGGCGCCGTCTGCCCGGCGATGGTCACGTCGCCGCGGTTGATGTCGATGTTGCCCTCGATCACGCCCGAGACCGCGAACACGATGATGCGCGGACCCGCGGTGTCGAGCGCGGCCTGGAGCGACCCCGGCCCCGTGCGGTTCAGCGTGGTGACCTTGATGACCTTGCCTCCCCGCCCGCCGGTGGCGACGGCCCCGAACCCCTCGGCGCCCGGGAACGCGGGGACGGCCGCGCTCGCGAGGCCAGAGAGAGAGAGCAGGGCGAGGGCGGTGGCCAGGGCCGACGTGTGCTTCATCCGCGCACCATACCGCGCCCGAGCGGCGAGGCAACCCGGCACATGCGCCCGGCCTCGCGCTGCGTTTGGCGCGCGCGCGCGTTTCCGCTATGCCCTTGGCACCATGCCCAAGCCGAGCCCCCAGCGACCGTCCGCGCCCCAAGCGCTCCCCGGGCCTCGCGCGGCGCGCGCGCCCCGCGTGGCGCGCGCCGCGGCCGGGGCGTGCCT
>CAZHGG010001334.1:0-1587 GCA_964531755.1 uncultured Polyangiaceae bacterium | reverse complement strand
CCGCACCTTCGACCGCTAGCAACGAGGCGATGTCCCGATGAACCCAGAAGCTTCGAAAGAGTCCGTGATGCCGATGCGCTCCCACAAGGAGTACGACTTCTTCAAGGTCGTGCAGGACTACCTCGATCGCGCTGCGAAGGCGATCCACCTCGAGCCGTACGTTCAGACCATCCTGAGCCAGCCGAAGAACGAGATCATCATCAACTTCCCGGTCAAGATGGACAGCGGGGAGGTGCGGCTCTTCAAGGGCTACCGCGTCCAGCACAACAACCTGCTCGGGCCGTTCAAGGGTGGCATTCGCTACCACTCGAGCGTCACGCTCGACGACGTGAAGGCGCTCGCGAGCATGATGACGTGGAAGGCCGCGCTCATGCGCATCCCGTACGGCGGCGGCAAGGGCGGCATCAAGTTCGACCCCACCTCGGTGTCCCGCGGGGAGCTGCAGCGCATCACGCGGCGCTTCACCCACGCGCTCGGCGAGAACATCGGGCCCGACTACGACATCCCGGCGCCCGACATGGGCACGAACGCCCAGTGCATGGCGTGGATGATGGACACCTACGCGAACATGGTGGGCGCGGGGAACAAGCAGAGCGTCAAGGGCGTGGTCACCGGCAAGCCCATCGCCTCGGGCGGCACGCTCGGCCGCAACAAGGCCACCGGCCAGGGCATGGTGTTCTGCATCGTCGAGTGGGCGAAGGCGAACGACTTCAACCTGCAGGGCGCCACCATGACGGTGCAGGGCTTCGGCAACGTGGGCTCGCACTGCTCGGTGATCCTCTCGCGCCTCGGCGTGTCGACGATCGCGGTCGGCGACCACTCCGGCTACCTCTCGAACCCCGAGGGCTTCAACACGCACAAGCTCCAGGAGCACGTGGCCCGCAACGGGAGCATCAAGGGCTACCCCAACGGCAAGGCGATCACGCGCGAGGAGTTCTTCGCGCTGAAGGCCGACATCTTCGCGCCGAGCGCGCTCGAGAACCAGATCGGCGAGGCCGAGGCGAAGGCCCTCGACGTGCGCCTCGTGGTCGAGGGCGCGAACGGCCCCACCACCCCCGCGGGCGAGAAGATCCTGCTCGACCGCGGCATCGTGATCCTCCCCGACGTGCTCGCGAACTCGGGCGGCGTGACGGTGAGCTACTACGAGTGGGTGCAGAACAAGCGCTCCGAGAGCTGGACGGAGGAGGAGGTCGACGACAAGCTCGAGCGCGCGATGGTCCGCGCGTACCGGGAGGTGTCCGACTTCGCGCGCGCGCACAAGCTCGACCTCCGCGTGGCGGCCTACGCCCTGGCGCTCCAGCGCATCGAGGCGGTCTACAAGGAGCGCGAGATCTTCCCGTAGCGCGTGGCGCCGCTCCGGCCACCCTCGAGGCCCGCGCCAGCCGCGCGGGCCTCGCGCGTTTTGTGCGTCAGCGGACGGCCACGGAGATCGTGTGCTGGATACGCACGGTGGCGAGCGCGGCCCCGGGCTCGAGCCGGACGTCGCCCGCGCGCGCGCTCGTGACGACCGCGCGCACGTCGGCGTCGTCGGTGGAGAGCGCAGCGGCGAGCGCCGGGAGGGCGTCACGAGCGCGCGGTCGTCACGAG
>CAZHGG010001333.1:0-1595 GCA_964531755.1 uncultured Polyangiaceae bacterium | reverse complement strand
CCTCGCGAGGTGCGCTACTTCGCGACCGCGACCGGCGCCGCGGGGCGCTGGCCGGACAGCTGCGCCGCGCGCTGGACGAGCCCGACGAACTCGACGCGCTCCGCGCGGCCGAAGCTCGCGTTCGACCCCATCTGGGCGATCTGGTCGAGGCGCCACTCGGCCGCGGCGGGGCTCTTGCGGAGCACCTCGGCGAAGCCGACGACCGCGGTCGCGAAGCGGAAGTCGGGCGCGGCGGCCTGGAAGGTCGGCGCGATGGCGGTGGGCGACATGGGAAAGACGGACTCCTCCGCGCGCTCGCTCCCGTGGGGGGCCTTGTGGCGCACGCGCACCGTGACAGGGCTCGCGTCGGTGCGCTTGAGCACCACGTCGTACATCGCCGTCACCGTGTGGCCCGCGCCCACCTCGCCCGCGTCGACCTTGTCGTTGCGGAAGTCCTTGTCCGCGATGTCACGGTTCTCGTAGCCCATGAGGCGGTACGTGGCGACGACGCTCGGGTCGAACTCGACCTGGATCTTCACGTCCCGCGCGATGACCTGGAGCATGCCGTCGAGCTGGTCGACGAACACGCGGCGCGCCTGCTCCTGCGAGTCGATGTAGGCGTAGTTGCCGTCGCCGGAGTCGGCGAGCTGCTCCATCATCGCGTCTTTGTAGTTGCCCGAGCCGAACCCCACGGTCGAGAGCGTGATGCCCTGGCCGCGGTACCCGCGGATGATCCCGCGGAGCTCGGCCTGCGTGGCGCGGCCGACGTTCGCGTCGCCGTCGCTGAGCACCACCACGCGGTTCACGTGGTTCTTCACGAGGCCCTTCCGCGCGAGCTCGTAGGCGAGCTGGATGCCGTCGCCCATGGCGGTGGAGCCGCCCGCGCGCAGGCGGTCGATGGCGGCGTGGATTCGGTCCCGCGCGTCGACGCCCGTGGGATCGAGCACGCGCTCGACGCCCCCGGCGTACGTGCAGATCGCCACCGTGTCGCCGGCCTTCAGGCGGTCGGTCATGAGGTGCAGGCTCTGCTTCGCGAGGTCGATGCGATCGCGGCCGCCCATCGAGCCGCTCGTGTCGACGAGGTAGACCAGGTGGACCGGCGTGCGCTCCTCGGACGTGACGCGCTTGCCCTGGAGGCCGACGCGCAGGAGGTGGTGCCCCGGGGTGTAGGGCGACGGCGCGGCGTCGGAGTGGACCGCGAACGGGCGCGCGGAGGGCGCGGCGTACGCGTATTGGAAGTAGTTCACGTACTCCTCGGCCCGCACCGAGGCGAAGGGCGGCAGCGTGCCCTCGTTCAGCTTGCGCCGCGAGATCGTGTACGAGGCGGTGTCGACGTCGATCGCGAAGGTGCTCAAGCGATCGCGCGAGGCGTCGACCACCGGGTTCACGCCGTAGTCGGCGTAGTGCTCGGTGCCGGTGGGCTCGGGCGCGGGCTTCGCCACCGCGACCTGCCCGGCCTGCGCCGCCTGCGTGGGCGAGGGGGCGACCGGCGGCGGCGCGGGGGGCGCGCTCATGCCCGCAGGCCCGGGCGCCACCTCGCTCGCGAGCCCGTCCGCGGGCGCGAACTTCGCGCTCTGGGGGCGAGGCCGGTGGGGCGACGACGGTGCGTCCGGGCC
>CAZHGG010001332.1:0-1596 GCA_964531755.1 uncultured Polyangiaceae bacterium | reverse complement strand
ACGCGCGCGACACGCGCCGGCTCCGCCGCGCACGCCCCGAGGGCGGCGAGGCACGCGCTCGCGACCCGAGCGCGGGCAGGTGAGGGCAAGGTCCGCGGCACGCCGCGAGGGTAGCCCTCGCGCGAGCTCGCGTCACCGCGCGCGGCGCTCGATCCCGCCGCGCCGCGAAATGTCATCTGACCGCGGCGCCCGAGCGCGTATCTTCGAGGCATGAAGCTTCGAGCGCTCTCGGTGGTGGCAGGGGTGGCCTTCGTGATCGCGGCGTGTGGGAGCACCGAGGGCGACGGCACCACGACCTTCCCTGCCGACACCGACGCGGGCGCCTCGCCGGATGGCGTCGCGCCGCCGCCCTCCGGGTGCACGCCCGCGTGCGTCGCCCCTGAGCGCTGCAGCACCAAGGGGCGGTGCCTGAGCGGCGCGGCCTGCGACGACACCCTCGACTGCGAGAAGGGCAAGGTCTGCGATCCCAAGACGCTCACGTGCGTGCCGGGCGGCGGGTGCGGCGCGCAGGCCATCTCGGCCGAGCCCGTGCCCCCCAACCTGCTCGTGGTGCTCGACCGCTCCTGTTCGATGACGAACAAGGTGGGCGCGCAGACCAAATGGCAGATCGCCGTGGACGCGCTCAACACCCTCACGACCTCGTACAACGGCAAAATTCGCTTTGGAATCACCCTCTTCCCCGATCGCGACGGCAACAACTGCACGCAGGCCGCCACCCTCCCCGTGCCCGTCGGGCCCGGGAACGAGACCAAGATCCAGACCCTGCTGACGAACGCGCTGAAGGCCGCCGATCCGAATTTCCCCGACGGGCCGTGCGTGACGAACATCGACACCGGCATGACCCAGGCGGCGACCGATCCGGGCTTCACCGACGCCACGCGCAAGAGCTTCGCGATGCTCGTGTCCGACGGCGCGCAGGCCGGCTGCAACGCGGCAGGGGGCGATACAGGCACGACCGCCACGATCACCGCGCTCGCCGCGAAGGGCGTGAAGACCTTCGTCGTCGGCTTCGGCAGCGGCGTCGACATCCCCACGCTGAACCAGTTCGCGGTCGCCGGCGGAACGCCGGTGAGCGGCGGGACGGTCAAGTTCTACAACGCCGGCGACAAGGCCTCGCTCGACGCGGCGCTGAAGACCATCGCGGCGCTCACCTTGTCGTGCACGTTCAAGCTCGGCACGACCCCGCCCGATCCTTCGAAGCTCTACGTGTTCGTCGACAAGACCACGCCCGTGTCGCGCGATCCGGCGAAGGCGAACGGCTGGGAGTACGATCCGGCCACGAACCAGGTCACCCTCTACGGCCAGGTGTGCACCGATCTGCAGGCGGGCACGATCAAGGCGGTCGACATCGTGTACGGGTGCCCCACGCCCGCCTGAGGCCGCTCGAGCCTACGGGCGCCGTCGGCGAACCGCGGCCAGCGCGAGCGACGCGGCGAGGCCGAGCAGCGTGAGCCCCGCGCCGCCCGCGCGCGCGCCGGCGGCGTGGATCGCGCGGTTCGAGGAGCTGCTCACGGGGCCGGACGTGCCGCCGTCCGCGGTCGCGGAGGGCGCGACGCAGCCGAGCAGGGTCGCGCCGCCGTCGGTCGTGCAGCGCAG
>CAZHGG010001331.1:0-1597 GCA_964531755.1 uncultured Polyangiaceae bacterium | reverse complement strand
GTCGACGCGTCCACGGGCATCCTCGACGGGCGAGCGACACGAGAGCGCCGAGCCGAATCAAACCTACATGTGCGGTGGGGTATTACCAAGCCCCCTGCAGGCGCCGGAGTGGACTCCTTGCCTATTTTCTGACGGTTTTGTTCGCCGTCAACTGACTAAGTGACCGCAATTGCACCGGAATTGACCAGTATGAAACGCCGCGCACGCCCAACGAAACTAACCGACGCAATCGTGATTGCCGCACAAGACGGAAAGCGTCGTGGGGAGTCTCGCGAGCGCCTCGCGAAGAGGCTTGGCGTCTCGACGGGCACGATCTCGACCGCCTGGGGAATGGCCCGCCCGCTCGTGTGGGCCGCCCCGGTGGAGGTGAAGGCGCCGCCCGTCACTCGCCCCCCGGTGGCCCGCCCTCCCGTCGCTCCGGAGCCCGCCCCGACGGCGCGCCTTCGGGACCCCGTCCGCGCCGCCCTGCTCGCGAAGCTCGACGCCGCCGAGACCTGCGCCGCCGTCAACGCGGCCGATCTCGAGCTCGCCCGCCACGACGATCCATTTCTGGCCTCGCGCCTCGACTGTGGCGATTCGCTGGTGTCCGCGCTCGTCATCGCCGGGCACGCTGTGCAGCTCGTCACGACCGCGGAGCACTTCGCCGATCTCGCCCGGTTCGTGACGTCGGATCCGCTCGTCGTCGTGCGCGAGGACGGCGAGCCCCTGGCCGCACACCGCCGCGCGTGGCGCGCCGCCCGCGCCGCCCAACAGCTCGCCGCCGTCGAGCTCCTGAAGGGCGCCCTCGAGATCGTCGAGTCGTCCGCCCCGACGGACTACCCCAAGGACCGCGAGCCATGATCCGCCGCCTCTCCCGCGTGGTTCTGGAACCCGGCATTCACCGCGAGATCTGTTTGCTCGAGCGGCCGGACGATCGGGCGGTTCTGCTCGTCGCGACCTCGCGCCGCGAGGGCCCGGCGCGAAGGCGTCGACGCGTGCGCCTCACTTCGTTCTGGTTTTTCGCCGGGGAGCTCGCGCCGCTGCTCGCCGCGCTCGACGAAGCCCGCCTCCTGGCCCCCGGGCGGATCGTCACGTGCGGCGAGACGCGCTTGCCATCGGGCGCCGTGCTCGTCGTCGGCGCGACGAGGGGCGCGGTCCGGTTGCAGTTCAGAGCCCCGGACGACGGCCGCCTACTTGGGCAACCGACGGTGCTCGATGGCGGCGAGATCGGGGCGCTCGAGCGAGGCGCGGCCCACCTGGCCAGCCTTCCGCCCGCGCAGCGCCTCGACGCCGCGCACGCCCGCCTCGCCACCCTTGCCGCCCCGGAGAACGCATGAAGACCCCGAAGATCCCGAGCGCCCCGAAGATCATCACGAGCGCGACCCCGGCCCTCGAAGCGTGGCGCGCCGCGCAGGCCGGGTTGCTCGCCGCCCTCACCCGCGCCCGCCGCGCGACCGCGACCGCGGCCGCGGCCCCGAGCCTCGAAGCCCGTCTCGCGAAGGTGCGCGCCGAGCGCGAGGTGCTCGAAGCCGAAGACGCCGAGCGCCGAGCGCGGGCGGTCGCGACGTGGAAGTGCGACGCGCGCGACGTCGCCGCGGGGGAGCCCGCCGCCCTGGCC
>CAZHGG010001330.1:0-1608 GCA_964531755.1 uncultured Polyangiaceae bacterium | reverse complement strand
CGCGAGCCCGGCGAAGCAGAGCGGACCGAGGGTTCGTGGCGTCATGAGGCGGTCTCCCATGCGAGCCCAGGTAGCACGGCGGGCTCCGACGCGCGCTCGCGCCGCCGCTCAGCGGCAGCCAGAGGCGGCCTGCTCGACGAGCGGCACGAGGGCGCCGTACGAGCGAATGCGCCAGTCGCCCTTCCGCAGCACGCCGGCCGGCGCGAGCGGCAGATCGGTGACCTTGCTGCAGGACCGCTGGCTGGTGTCGAGGTTCTCGATGTAGAAGCGGTACGGCACGCCGTAGGTCTTGTAGGTGGCGACGTCGCTCGGGCGGTTGCCGAAGCCGAGCACCACGCGGAAGCCCTTGTCGACGAGGGCCTTGAGCTCGGCCTTCTTGAACTCCTCGGCGGCCGAGTTCATGGCGCCGGTGAGGCCGAGCGTCGTGTGCACGACGCCCTGCGGAAGATCGCCGCGCCGATCGCCGCGCGCGGCCGCGGAGAGGAACGCGTGCGTGTGCGGCGCCAGCCACTCGGGCCGCGCCGTGAGGTACATGGGCCGATACCCGAGGGACGTGAGCTTGCGGTAGAGCGTGGGCGCGCCGTCGTGCACGAACGGCTGCGCCTTCTGGCCCGTGGAGAAGCCTCGCCACAGCGCGGGGAAGTCGGACTCCTCGTCGCACGCGAGCGACGGATCGTCGGGGCGGCGCTCGGTGAGGGTGCCGTCGACGTCGCTCACGAAGAGCGTGGCGCCGCGCGGCAGGACCTCGATCCGCTGCTCGGCGAAGGTCTTGTCGCCGGCGACCACCATGCGCACGCGGTGGTGCCCGACGCCGAGGCGCTGCGCCGCGGGGATCTCCGCGAACACGCGGCCGCCGGTGTCCTCGACGCCCTCGACCGTGGCGTGCTCGCCGTCCTCGGTGGTGAGCGCGGGCCGCGAGAGCGCGAGCTTCTCCCACGCGCCCGCGCAGCCGCGCTGCACGTAGATGTCGACGGCCTCGCCCTTCAGGTCCTTGTCGCTCGGGCCGTACGCGAACTTGCCGAGCACCCACTGGCGATCGCCCACCGCGTAGAGGGCGTCGCGGCCGCGGTGGTTCGCGGGCTCGAGCGCGATGAGGCGGCTCAGGGTGTGGTTCCACGACACCTCGGGGGTGCTCGGGAGCGCCGGGGCGTCTCGCGCGCAGAGCTCGGCCTGCGCCGCGACCGCCTTCAACGCGGCGGCGGCATCGCCGTCCGCGCTGGGGCAGGTGACGGCGTCGAACGAGTCGCCGTCGGTCGTGGGGTCGGTGGCCTCGGCGGCGCAGCCGCTCACCAGCGAGGCCAGCGAGGCCAGCGAGGCCAGCGAGGCCAGCGAGACGAGCGAGGCGAGCGAGACGCGACCGCGGGTGTGCACCATGCCCCGGCCGCTGCACGAAGTGGGCCACTTGCCTACATGTGGGCTGACGCGGGTTTGTGTGGCGCATCGAGCGATCCAGCGCCCAGACGTGGGGGACGCGCGATCCACGCGGCGCCGATCCTGCGCCCCTCATGGCGCTCGGCTACGCTCCGTGAATGCGACGCCGAACGCTCCCGCTCCCCGCGCGCGCGCCGCGCGCCGCGCTCGCCGCGTTCGCCGCGCTCGTCGCGTGGG
>CAZHGG010001329.1:0-1616 GCA_964531755.1 uncultured Polyangiaceae bacterium | reverse complement strand
CGCGGGGGCGCGGTACGGCGCGCGCGCGTCGCTCTCGCTCGGCACAGTGGGCACCGGCGCCTTCCACGACGAGCCCGTGTACCGCGCGCCGGCCGAGCTCGCGGAGGACGTCGCGGCGGCCCGCGCGTTCGGCGTCGACGACCTCACCCTGTTCGACCTCGGGGGCGTGCTCCGTCGCGGGCCCCCCGAGGCCTGGCTGTCCGCCTTCGTCGACCCGGTCGACCTCCCGCGCTCGCTGCCGCGTCGCGTCAGGCTGGGCTCTGCCTGCCTGCGCGCCCTCACGCGCGTCCGGTGACCACCCGGCGCTCCGCGCTAGCCCGCCGAATTGCCTGCACTTTCCGGCGATGCAAGCTGCCAACCGGGGGGCCGAGTGCTAGCGTGCCGGAGCAAAAGAAGTCGCCCGCGAGGCTCGACTCGGCGCCTCGCTCGTCTATCCGGGTTCTCCCGCCGCTCCGCCCCTCACCAAAGGCTCTCATGCTTCGCTCGCTTCGCCTCTCTTCTCGTGGTGTCCGGTCCGTCTCGTCGGCGCGCTCGCTCGTGGCGCCCCTCGCGCTCGCGGGGGTGCTCGTGGCGTGCGGGGGCGCGCCCGAGGACGCGCCCACGGGGGAGGAGTCGTCCGCGATCATCCGCGGCGAGGCGTCGACCGACGCCCAGAACGCGGTCGTGCTGCTCGTCATGATCGACCGCGGGCAGGGGGGCATCGGCCAGTGCACGGGCACGCTCATCGCGCCAAACCTCGTGCTCACGGCGCGCCACTGCGTGTCCGCCACACGCAACGAGGGCATCGCGTGCAGGCCCGACGGCACGCCCATCGCCGGCGGGGGCATCACGAAAGACAAGGCGCCCGCCGACATCTACGTGGTCACCGGCGCGAACCGCCCGAGCCGCCCCGAGGCGCAGGGCCAGGGGGCGAAGCTCTTCGTCACGGACACGAAGAACCTCTGCAACAGCGACATCGCGCTCGTGCTCCTCAAGGACCCCGTCAAAGACGCGATGATCGCCCCCATTCGGCTCGAGGCGCCCGCCAGCGTCGAAGAGACCGTGACCGCCGTCGGGTGGGGCGTCACCGAGAAGACCCAGAACACCAGCGTGCGCATGCAGCGCAGCGGCATCCCCATCACGGCGGTGGGCAGCAACCAGAAGACCCAGACGGGCCCCAACGAGTTCTCCGTCGGTGAGTCGATCTGCTCGGGCGACAGCGGAGGGCCCGCCTTCTCCGAGACCGGCGGCGGCGTCGTGGGCGTCGTCTCCCGCGGCGGCAACGGCACCGCGCCCACCGGCAACCCAGCGTCCTCCTGCACGGGGGCCTCGGCGAGCAACATCTACACGGGGCTGAACGGCTTCAAAGACCTCATCCTCGAGGCCTTCGCCGAGGCCGGCGCGGAGCCGTGGCTCGAGGGCGAGGGAGATCCGCGCCTCGCGAAGGACGGCGAGGCGTGCGCGGACGCGGCGGCGTGCCGCTCGAACGTGTGCCTCGCGGGCAAGTGCACGGCGAGCTGCGCGAAGAAGGCGTGCGCGGCCGGGCTCGCGTGCCAGGAGGGCGCCGGCGTGAAGGCCTGCGTGCCGCCGGCGACCGATCCGGGCGCCACCACCACCACGACCACGACCGGCTGCTC
>CAZHGG010001328.1:0-1619 GCA_964531755.1 uncultured Polyangiaceae bacterium | reverse complement strand
ACCTTCTCGCACGCGCCGCAGCCGATGCAGAGCGACGGGTCGACGTGCGGGCGCTGGAGCTTCACCATCTTCATCGCGGGCTCGGCGCCGTCCGGGCCGGGGGTCTTCTCGCGCATCGGCGCCTCGACCTCCTCGACCCAGATCGCCTTCGGCGACGTGGGACAGAACTCTTCGCACACGATGCACGGGGTCTGCATGCTCCAGGGGAGGCAGCGGCCGTGATCGTAGAAGGCGGTGCCGATCTTCACCGGCGGCGTGCCCTGGCCGAGCTTCTCCTTCTCGGTGATCTTCTGGATGGCGCCGGTCGGGCACACCTGGCCGCACAGCACGCACGAGTGCTCGCAGTAGCCGATGCGCGCGATGAGGATGGGTGTCCACAGCCCCTCGACGCCGGCCTCGAACATGGCCGGGTGGAGCGCGTTGTTCGGGCACACCTTCATGCACTCGGCGCAGCGGATGCACCGCTCGAGGAACGCCCGCTCCTCCACCGCGCCGGGCGGGCGGATGACCTTCGAGTGGTAGTTCACGTCGAGCGAGTCGGCGACGCGCATCGCGGGGATCGCGGCGGCGCCGGCGGCGACGGCGGCGAGCAGCGTGCGCCGGTCGGTGTCGGGCTTCACGATCGCGCTCTTGCGGTTCGGCAAGAAGCGGAACTTGATCACGTCCTCCGGGCACGAGGCCTCGCAGTTCATGCACATGTGGCACTCGTCTTGACGCCACTTCACGCCGCCCTGCGGGCTGTCCGCGCCCTGGCAGTTCACGAGGCACAGGTTGCAGTCGGTGCACTTTGCATGGTCTTTCTCCATGCCGAACAGCGCGAACCGCGCGAACACGCCGAGGAAGGCGCCGAGCGGGCAGAGCACGCGGCACCAGAAGCGCGGCACGAACCGGTTCATGAACAGGATCGCCACCAGCAGAAAGACGATGAGCCAGGTCTGGTGGAAGTAAAACTGCTTGTTCTGCCAGACCGCCTGGGCCAGGAAGTCTTGGGTGTGGTCGGCCGCGCCTTGGAGGGGGCGCGACGGCACGTTCTGCGCCGCGCCGAGCCCGCGCGCCGTGAGGTACTGCACGGCCGGGATCACCCCGAGGCCGATCGAGCGCACCGCGACGCAGATGGGATCCATCATGCCGCCGATGGCGCTCCCCGCGACGCTCGCGAGCAGGAACGCGTACATGAGGTAGTACTTCGCCCGCTGGTAGCCGTGGGTCTTGTTGGCCTCCACGCGCGAGGCGCCGCGGCCCTTGGGCGACGGCAGGATCCACGCGAAGAAGTGGTGGAGCGTGCCGAACGGGCAGATCCACCCGCAGAACACGCGCCCGACGAGCAGCGTGAGGGCGAGGAGCCCGAGGCTCCACAAGAGGCCGCGGTAGACTGTGTGCGTCGACAGCACGGTCATCGCGCCCACGAACGGATCGGCCAGGAGGAACGCCTCGACCGGCAGCGGGAGGCGCACGGCCTGGTCCGCTTGGGCCGCGAAATTGCCGCGGAACCCGGTCTGGAACAGGAAGTACATGAAGAGCGCGAAGAACCCGGTCTGCGAGGCGCGCCGCGCCCACACGAGGGCGCGGATGATCGGGCGGGCGCCGTGCCAATCCTGGCGAAGCGCGGCTTCGGCCCG
>CAZHGG010001327.1:0-1621 GCA_964531755.1 uncultured Polyangiaceae bacterium | reverse complement strand
CCGCGAGCGCGGCGGCGGCCGCGGGGCGCGCGTGGGTGACCTCGCACGCGAGCACGCCGGCCGCGAAGGGCGCGAACGACTCGAAGCCGTTCGCGTGGGCGGCAGCGGCGCGCCGGCCCGCGCCGGTGAGCTTCGCCTGTTGGTCGCGCGGGTTCGCGTTGTCGTAGCCCGCGGGCATCTTCGCGAGCTGCAAGGCGAACGGGATCTTCGGCGCGTAGATGAGGGCGCACGCGACGGGCAGGCAGAGGAGCGGGACGTTCAAGGGATCTCCGGGGTGCGAGGCGGCGAGGCGGCGGCGAGCGCGGCCGCAGGCGAGGGCGAGGCTCAGGGGAGCGCGACAGGGAGCAGCGCGTCGCCCATTTGCGCCGCGGCGCTCCCGCGCTCGGCGAGATCGCCCTGGCCGAGGCGGCCGGAGCTGTTCGAACCCCAGCACTTGGTGTCGCCGTTGTCGAGGCGCGCGCACGTGAAGCCGGAGCGCGTGCCCGCGAGCAGGGCGGCGGTGCGGCCGGTCCCGAGCCGCACCGGCAGGAGCGCGTCGCCCATCTGGGCCGCGGACGCCCCGCGCGCGACGGTGTCGCCCTGGCCGAGCCGGCCGTTCGCGTTCGAGCCCCAGCACTTCACCGCGCCGTCGTCGAGCCGCGCGCAGGCGTGCAGCTCGGAGGCGACGATCTGCATGGCGCGGCGGCCCGTCCCGAGGGCGATCGGCTGCAGCGTGCTGAGATCGTTCACGTTCGCGCCGATGTCGGCCGCGGCCGAGCCCTGCCCGAGCACGCCCGAGGCGTTCGAGCCCCAGCACTTCACCGCGCCGTCGTCGAGCCGCGCGCACGTGAACGTGTAGCCGCACGCGACCTCGACCGCCGTGCGACCCGCGCCGAGCTTCACGGCCGGGAGCGCGTCGCCCATCTCGTTGGGCGCGCCGCCGCGATCGAGGCGCGTCTCTTGGCCGAGCTGCCCCGCGTTGTTGCGGCCCCAGCATTTGAGCGAGCCGTCGTCGAGGACCGCGCAGGTGTGGAACGCGCCGCCCGAGAGCTGCACCGCCCGGCGCCCCGCGCCCAGAGACACGGTCGGCAGGGCCTGGCCCATCTGCCCCGCGGAGTCGCCGCGGTTGGTCTTGTCGCCCAGGCCGAGCTGCCCGTACTGGTTGTTGCCCCAGCACTTGGTGCCGCCGTCGGCGAAGATCGCGCACACGTGGGTGTCGCCGCCAGCGATCGCCACCGCGACACGGTTGATGCCCAGGTTGAGCGCGGGCAAGGCGTCGCCCATGCTGCCCGCGGTGCCGCCGAGCGACGCGACGAGGCCGTCGCCGTTGCCGAGCACGCCCGAGCCGTTCCTCCCGAAGCACTTCACGCGGCCGTCGAGCAGGAGCGCGCAGGTGCTCTCGTAGGTGGTGGCCACCGAGACGGCGGTCGCGCCGACGCCGAGCTTGCTCTCCTTCAGCGCCGCGCCCATCTCGCCGGGGCCATCGCCTCGATCTTGCTGCTCTTCTTGCCCGAGCTGGCCGAAGCTGCCCGAGCCCCAGCACGCGAGCTTGCCGCCGGGGCGGAGCGCGCACGCGTGCCTGCCGCCGCCGAGGAGGCTGGTCGGCCGGAGGGGGACGATGTTCGGGGGCGCGGCGTCGGCC
>CAZHGG010001326.1:0-1621 GCA_964531755.1 uncultured Polyangiaceae bacterium | reverse complement strand
CCTTGATGTCGAACGGGATGTGCTGCTCGGCCTCCCACCCGATCTGCTCGTCGAGCTCCGCCGCCGTCATGATGGGCACCGTGATCTTGCGCACGATGACCGACTGGCCGTAGACGCCGATCGCCACGTCTTTCTGGGAGATCTTCTGCTCCTCGAAGATCTTGAGGAGGCTGTCGACGATGACGCCCGAGCTCATGACGTGGCCGTCCACGATGGTCTGCGGCGGCAGCGGCGCGTAGCCCGCGCGGATCACCTGGAACTTCTTCCGCGACTCCTTGAGCTGGACGACTTTGATGGAGCTCGCCCCGATGTCGACGCCGACCAGGTTCTTGCCCTCACCCATAGATGCTTCCTTACTTGCCGCTCGAAGGTGGCTCGCGGACCGAGCCGGCCGTGGTCCTACCCCGAGGCCGGGGAGGGAGACCATGAGAATCCTTTCATTGTGGCGACACGACGTCAAAAAATGCGGGGGCACCCACCATTTTCGGCGGGTTTCCTGGTTCGGTGACGCGCGCGGGTGGCCTTCGTCGCCGGATGCGCTAAGCAGGGCCGCATGGGGCCCCTCCTCGCCGTCGCTCGCTCTCGCTCGCTCGTCGCCGCGCTCTTGGTCGTCGGCGCCACCCTGGCGCCGCGCGCCGCCGCCGCCGACGTGACGCACGTCATCGGCCGGGGCCACACGCTCAACACCATCGCGGGGCGCTACCACGTCACGGCGAAGGCCATCCTCGCCGCGAACCCGCAGCTGAACCCGAAGCGTCTCCGCGTGGGCGACACCATCACGATCCCAGGCGTCGCGCCCAAAGGCGAGAAGGGCAAGGCGACCGCCGCCGAGAAGGGCGAGAAGGGCAAGCCGACCGCCGCGGACAAGGGCGCGAAGGCCGCGAAGCCCGGACCCGAGGCGAAACCGAAGGAGCCCGCCGAGAAGAAGGGCGCCGACAAGAAGGGCGCCGAGCACGACGCGCAGCAGGCGAAGGCGGCCCCCGCGGGGGCGGGCGCGGGAGCCGGGCCGGTCCCCACGGCGTACGCCGGCAAGCCGAAGCACCCGAACGTGGTGCAGTTCGTGCGGTACGGGACGAGCGAGGAGACCACCGTGCGCGTGAGCGCGGGCGGCCGGGTCCCGCCCGCGGCGCTAGGCAAGGTGAAGAAGATCATGCACTCGTCGGGCGGCGCCACCCACGCGCCCGACCCCCGCCTCGTCGCGCTGCTCGGCATCGTGTCGAACCACTTCGGTGGCCGGAAGCTCGAGGTGGTGAGCGGCTTCCGGCCGTTCTCGCCCAAGCAGTACACGCCGCACTCGAACCACAACCACGGCAAGGCGATGGACTTCCGCGTGCAGGGCGTGCCGAACACGGTCGTGCGCGATTTCTGCCGGACGCTGCACAACGTGGGCGTGGGGTACTACCCGAACAGCGTGTTCGTGCACCTCGACGTGCGCGCGGCGCCGGCGTTCTGGATCGACTACTCGCGGCCCGGCGAGCCGCCGCGCTACCACGCGCCGAACACCGACGCCGACGAGGGGACGAGCGACGTCCACGCCGAGCTCCCCGGCCTCGGCGCGGCCGCGCCAGAGGGCGGCGAGGGGCCGAGCGCGCCCGCCGCGCCCGCTCCTCCGGCGGCCTCC
>CAZHGG010001325.1:0-1622 GCA_964531755.1 uncultured Polyangiaceae bacterium | reverse complement strand
GCCGGCCGCCTACGGCGCGCCCCCTGCGCCGGCCGTGCCCCAGTCGCCGGGCCGGGCCGAGCCCCCCGCGAAGGGCAACACGGGCCTCATCCTAGGCATCGCAGGGGCCCTGGCGGTGGTGGTCGTGATCGTGCTGGTGGTCGCGCTGAAGGGCAGCGGCGGCAACAAGACCACCGTGCTCGCCGCGACGGCCACGGTGACGGCCCCCGCCAGCGCCCCCACGACCGAGGCGACCACGGAGCCGACCGCCACGGTCACGACGACGCCCCCGCTCGGCGGCGAGACGCCGCCGCTCGGCGGGGGGACCCCCACGCCTCCGCCGGGAGGGGGTGGCGGGACCGTGAAGCCCAAGCCGTCGACCGCGCCCACGGTCAAGCCCCCCACGCCGGGGCTCGGCGACAGCCCCATGTGCAAGAACGCGAAGGCCAGCGGGAACGCGACGATGATCAAGAAATTCTGCGGAAAGTGAGCGCGCTCCGGTCTGAAGTTTCGTAAACCCCCGGGCCGGGAGAGACCGAAACGCCGCGGTCTCTCGTCTACCCTTACGGAAAGGGAAAAACAGGAGCGCGCTGCTCGCGATCCTCACGCCCGAAATGAACTGCCCTCACTGCCAAGCCCCGGTCGTCGCGTCCCAGCCGTTCTGCGGCAAGTGTGGCGGTGCGCTCGGCAAGACCCCCGGGCAAGACCCGCTGCTCGGCCAGATGATCGCCGGGCGCTACCGCATCGTGAAGCTCCTGGGCGAGGGCGGCATGGGCTCGGTGTACCTCGCCGAGCAGAACCTCGGCGCGACCGTGCGCAAGGTCGCCGTCAAGACGCTCCACAGCCACCTCTCCCAAGACGACGCCATCCGCGCCCGCTTCCAGCGCGAGGTGGCCACCGTCGCGGCGCTCGAGCACCCCAACACGATCCGCGTCTTCGACTTCGGCACGAGCGACGCTGGGCAGCTCTTCATCGTGATGGAGCTCGTGCAGGGGCAGAGCCTCGGCGACGCGCTGGTCGCGGCCAAGCGCTTCTCGCCAGAGCGCACGAAGAAGATCCTCGCCCAGGTCTGCGGCGCGCTCGGCGAGGCCCACGAGCTCGGGATCGTGCACCGCGACCTGAAGCCGGACAACATCATCCTCACGAGCCGCGCGGGCCAAGAAGACTTCGTGAAGCTGCTCGACTTCGGCATCGCGAAGCGCGAGTCGGCGACCACGGCGGACCAGAAGCTCACGCAGCAGGGCACGGTGCTCGGCACCCCGCCGTACATGAGCCCGGAGCAGTTCACCGGCACCTCGGTGGACGCGCGCAGCGACATCTACGCGCTCGGGGTGATGGCCTACGAGATGCTCACCGGCGAGCTCCCGTTCGCGGCCAACACCGCGTGGGAGTGGGCCACGCAGCACATGCGCGTGGCGCCAAAGCCGTTCGAGGGCGAGGCCGTCCCGCGGCCCATGCGCAAGGCGATCGAGCGCGCGCTCTCGAAGGCCCCGGAGGCCCGCTTCGCGACGGTCGCCGAGTTCATCGAGGCGTTCTCCGCCGAGCGGAGCACGGAGCCAGGCGCGCCGCTCCCGTCGGCTGTGCTGCCCGGGGCGGCCACGCCCGCGGCGCCCTCGCCCGGCACGCCCGCCGCGCCGCGCGCC
>CAZHGG010001324.1:0-1622 GCA_964531755.1 uncultured Polyangiaceae bacterium | reverse complement strand
GCGGGCTCCCTCAAGGGCCTCTCCGAGCGGCTCATCACGTCGCACCACGACAACAACTACGCGGGCGCGGTGCGCAACCTGAACCGCGTCGAGGTCGAGCTCGCCGGCGTGAACGCCAGCACGCCACCCCTCGTCGTCGCGGCCCTGCGCGGCAAGGAGCTGGCCTTCCGAAACTCGAAGTCGCTGCACGAGGCGTATTTCGCGAACCTCGGCGGCGACGGCAAGCGCGCGGGCGCGATCGAGACCGCGCTCGCGGCCGCGTACGGCGGCAGCGCGCGCTGGGAGGAGCACATGCGCCTCACCGCGCTGGGGCTCGGCGGCGGGAGCGGCTGGGCCATCCTCGCGTACGAGCTCGACACGGGCGCGCTCCGGACGTTCTCCGCCTCGAGCCACGGCGAGTCGCTCAGCGCGAGCCTGCCGCTCCTCGTGCTCGACATGTACGAGCACAGCTATCAGCTCGACTTCGGCGCGGGCGCCCAGCGCTACGTGGACGCCTTCTTCGCGAACGTGCGGTGGGACGAGGTGAACCGACGCCTCGACCGCGCGACGAAGATGAGCGCCCTGCTGCGCGCGTGACCCCGCGAGCGCCGAGCCGAGCCGGCTACAGGTCCTTGCACCCCTTCAAGGCCGCCGGATCGACCCCGAACGTGACGTCGTCCGCCGGCAAGAGATCCGACCCTGGGAGCGCCGCGAGGGTGAGGCCCCGCACGGTGCCGGCGGTCTCGATCGGGGTGTTCGGCGCCACGGTGGCGAAGACGAAGACCTCCTCGCCGCGCGACGCGTGCACCGTCACGGGGGCGTCGCACTGCTTCTTCTTCCAGCCCATCGACGTGTTTCGAACGGCGGCGCTCGGGGGCGGCGTCGTCACGACCGCCGGGCGCTGGACGGTCTCGGTGCGGCGGACGAGGAGGCTGCGCGCGGTCCACCCGTAGAGGACGTACCCAGGCGTCTTGTACGCCACGAGCACGTCGAGCCCGTTCCTCGCGAGCACGTCCAGGTTCTCGGTGCGCGCGGTGAAGTCGAACACCATCGCCGGCGCGCCGCCGGGCTGCGTCGAGAGCGGGATCTTCGTCTGCTTCGGGATGTTCACCTCGCGCGAGGTCGAGCCCGTGACCGTGAGCGGATCGAAGGACGCGCGGGTCGTGGCGAAATAGGCGCACGGCTGGCTCGCGGTGAGCGACGTCGCCGCCGAAGCGCCCAGCGCCACGCGTGGGTCGAGCGGCACGGTGAACGTCACCGAGTCGACCTCCGCCTTCTCCCACGCGAGCACCTGCCCGGGCGCGATGACGGCCACCCCTTGGAGGGCCATGGCGCCGGCGGGGTAGAGCGGCACGGCGTCGGCCTCGACGTACCCGCGCGCGTCGACGCCGCCGAGCTTCGCCTCGAGGTAGAGCCCCTCGGACTTCGCCTCCCCGGCGGGGATCGTGGTCGTGAGCGCGGCGGACTGGGTGAAGCTCGCGAACGGCTTCGCGCCGGGCGCGCGCTGGAGCTTCAGGGTCCGCGCTGACCACGCCATGGGCGCGAGCTTGCACGCGAAGCGCGCGGGCGGCGCGAGCGGCGTCGCGGCGACGCTCTTCACCGCGGGCGCGGGCGGGGCGAGCGCGGGCGGGGGAGGGGCGGGC
>CAZHGG010001323.1:0-1623 GCA_964531755.1 uncultured Polyangiaceae bacterium | reverse complement strand
GTCGGCGCCGACGCCACGCGGGCCCGACGAGCTGCTCGCGCGGGCGCTCGCGCACACGCCGCGCGCGCGCGCCGGCGCGCCATTCCTCTACGCGAACACGAACTACCTGCTGCTCGCCCGCGTCCTCGAGCGCTCCGAGGGTGCGGCGCTCGGGGAGCTGCTCCGCCGCGAGCTCACCGGCCCGCTCGGGCTCGTCGACACGGCGCCCGAGACCGGCCGCGAGCCGCTCTTGGGCTCCACCGACGCGTCCGGGCGCGACCTCACGCGGGGTCACCACCCGTCGTGGCTCCACGGAGCGGGCGATCTCGTCACGACGCTCCCCGACCTCGTGCGATGGACGCGCCTCTACGGCACAGGGGCGGTGCTCCCCGCGCCGCTCCGCGCCGACTGGCTGAGGACGGTGCCGACCGACGACCCCGACGTCCGCTACGGCCTCGGCGTCTACGTGACCGAGGGCGACGCGGCGGGCGGCCTCGGGCCCGTGCGCAGCCACGCCGGCGACGTGGCCGGCCTGCACCTGGAGGCGGTGTACTTCGTGGAGCTCGACGCAGCGGTGGTGACGGTCGTGACCCGCGACGGCGACGACCCGGAGGGCCTCGCCGTCGCTGCCGCGCGCGCCCTCCGCGCACGCTAGAGACCTTGCGGCGCCGCGCGAGGTCCGCAATGCTGCCCCCATGCAAGGCTCTGGCGGCGGCGACGGGCTCACGGGACAGACCATCGGCGGTCGCTATCAGCTCCGCGCGCTGCTCGGGCGCGGGGGCTTCGCGGAGGTGTTCCGCGCCTGGGACAACCTCGACGACGTGGAGGTGGCCTTCAAAGTGCTGAAGGTCCCGGGGCACCTCTCCGAGGCCGCCCAGCGCGAGTTCGTCGCGCGGTTCCACGAGGAGGCGAAGCTCACCCGCAAGATGTTCAAGGGCATGCCGCACGTGCGGCAGGTGCTCGACATGGGCGTCGCCGAGCTCGCCGGCCTCCCCCAGCCCTGGATGGCCATGGAGCTCCTCGAGGGCGAGACCCTCCACGAGTGGCTCCGCCGCCGCCGTGGCAGCCCGACCCGCCTGCCTCCGCGCGAGGCCCTCGCCCTCCTCCGCCCCGTGCTCGAGGCGACCGCCTTCGCCCACGAGCGCGGCGTCGCCCACCGCGATCTCAAGCCCGCCAACATCTTCCTCACCCGCGACCCCGGCGGCGGCGCGCCAATAGTCAAGGTACTTGACTTTGGCATCGCCAAGGTGCTCCAGGGCGACGAAGAGGCCTCGGGCAACACGATGACCTCGAGCACGATGCAGATGTTCTCGCCGCAGTACGGCGCCCCGGAGCAGTTCGCCGCGAAGAAGACCGGCAAGTACACCGACGTCTTCGCCCTCGGCCTCATCATGACCGAGCTCTGCACGGACCGCGCGCCCCTCTCGGAGGACGGCGACCGCACCGAGTGCATGATGGCCTCCCTGGACAAGCGCGAGCGCCCCTCCCCTCGCTCCGCCAGCGTCGACGTCGGCCCCGCCCTCGAGGCCGCCCTCCTCCGCGCGGTCGCGCTCAAGGAGGGAGACCGCCACGGCGACGCCGGCGAGCTCCTCCGAGAGCTCTCGGCGGCCGTCGGCCCCGAGGCCGCCCGCGGCGTCCCCGAGG
>CAZHGG010001322.1:0-1628 GCA_964531755.1 uncultured Polyangiaceae bacterium | reverse complement strand
GTCCGCGCCAGGGGCTCTTGGCGGCGGCCCGCGAGCGGGCGGATGACGCTCGGGGGGCTCGGGCCGCCGCCCGACAGCGGCGAGGGCATGCGGGTGGTGACCATGTCGCCCTCGTCGGAGTAGGGCACCGGGCCGCCGCGCGGGGCGGGGCCCCCGAGCTGGAGCTTCGTCTTCTCCGTGCCGCCGGACTCCACGAACGCGCGCGCCGCCTGGCTCGCCTCGAGGCCTGGCGGCACCACCGCGCGCTGGGAGATCGAGCTGTCGCGCCGTGGCGGCCCCTCCGCGAGCGGGAGGAGGGCGGCCTGGACGTCGAGCGCGCTCTGGTAGCGGCGCGCCAGATCCTTCTCCAGGCACCCCTGGATCACGCGGCGGAAGCCGGGGTCGAGCCCCTCCGGGAAGCGCGGATCTTGCGTGCGGATCCCCGCCAGGACCGCGGAGATCGTGCCCTCGAACGGGAGCTTCCCCACCACGACGCGGTAGAGGATGACGCCGAGCGACCAGATGTCGGCGCGGTGATCCACGTCCCGCGACGAGTTCGCCTGCTCGGGCGCCATGTAATACGGCGAGCCGATGATCGTGGTCACCGTGGTGGTCTCGCTCATCTCGCCGACCCGCTTCGAGATCCCGAAGTCGATGATCTTGGCGGTGAGCTCGCCGCTCAGCTTCTTGACGACGAAGATGTTCGCGGGCTTCAGGTCGCGGTGGACGATGCCCTGCGCGTGCGCGTCGGCGAGCCCCTCGCACACCTGGGCGAGCAGGCGCGCGACCTGCGGGAGGCCCAGCGAGCGCTTCGTGATGAGGGTCTCGAGCTCGTCGCCCTCGAGCAGCTCCATGACGATGTAGAGCGTGCCGTCCGGCAGGAGCCCCGCGTCGAAGATGGCCGCGATCGCGGGCGAGCGCACCTGCGCGAGGATGCGCGCCTCGCGAAAGACGCGCTCGCGCATCAGCGGATCGCGCATCGTGGCGTCGAGCATGACCTTGATGGCGACCGCTTGCCCGAGCACGAGGTGGGTGCCGCGGAGCACTGCCCCCATCCCGCCGAGCGCGATCACGGCGTCCACGCGGTACCGCCCGTCGATCACCTGACCGACGAGCGAACCCACGCGCTGAGCTTCGGTGGCGCTACTCATGGAGGCCGAGGTCACGTAGTCTCGCCAAGAACGGGGACCGTGTCGACAAAGTCCACCACCTCGCCGCCAGGTCGACCGAGCGCGCCGCTCACCCGGGCAGCCGTCGTGGCGGGCCTCCTGGCGGCCGTCGCGCTGGTCGTCGCGGTGGCGTCGGGCGGCGGGCTCCCCGGCCTCGACGATCGCGTGGCCCGGTTTCCTCTCCCACAGGACGCCCCGGCCGACACGGCCTGGATCGTCAGCCGCTGGCTCCGCGCGGCCGCGCTCTCGGCCGACGTCGGCGTCCGCGGGGGCGCGCTCGAGCTCCGCGCCCCCCGGCGCGAGATCCCGGCCTTGACCGAGCTGCTCGTCCACCCGCCCGGCCTCGTGGTGCGCGGGCGACCCTCGCGCTGCGCACACGGCGGGTGCCCCGATGAGCCCGAGCTGGCCGCCGGCTCACCGCTGCCGGCGCCCGGGCCTGGTGAGCTGCTCGCCCTCGCCCCCACCCGCCGCGGCTGGGCC
>CAZHGG010001321.1:0-1628 GCA_964531755.1 uncultured Polyangiaceae bacterium | reverse complement strand
GCCGGGGCCTCGGGTACCGGCAAGACGACGCTGGCCCGCTACGTGTCCGAGCGCTACGGGCTCCCCATCAACCCCGTCGGCTCTCGCAGCGTGTCGGCGGCGATGGGCTTCGCGAGCCCCTACGACGTCGACGCGGCGGGCAAGCGCGGGGAGTTCCAGCGGCGTCTCCAGGAGGAGAAGATCGCGTGGGAGATGGCGCACGACTCGTTCGTGACGGACCGCACGACGCTCGACGAGCTCGTCTACACGATGTTCCACGACGTCGACACGGCGGCGGGGGAGTACTACGAGCGCGCGGTGGCGCACATGGCGCGCTACGACCTCGTGTTCTTCTGCCCGGCGCGGGTGTTCTGCAAGGTCGACGGCGACAAGGCGCGGCGCGACTCGATGCCGTACCAGGTCCTGTTCTCGGACGTGCTCGGCGGACTCTTCCGGGAGATGGGAAGCGCGCTCAACACGTCGTGGATGCCACTCTACCTGAGCGGTCTCGACAAGCGGCAAGCAGCAGTCATGGAGAAGGTTCGGTTCTTCCAGGCGATTCGGAGGACGGCATGAAGTACGAGGCTGGCGTCATCGACCCTTGGGCTACCGCTGCGGTCATCGCACCTCCGTCGTGCGACAAGTCGGAACTTGCCTTGCGCCACGCGCAGGCGCTCCTCGCCGTCGTCGAAGCGGCAAAGAAGACGGAGCGGCTTCGGAAGAAGGCCAACGATGGCAAAGAGGCCGAGCGTGCCTGGTGGCGTGCATGCGAAGCGGAGAGCGTTGCCGTGCTCGCGCTCACGAGGGTCGAGTCGGAAGTGCGCCGCGCCGCGGCCAAGCGGGAGAAACGTCATGGTTGATCTCGAAAAGTTGGACGCGACCCATGCGAAACTCACATGCGGCCTCATCACCGAGGTCGCCGAGCGGTTCCCCGATGAGGTGGCCGACATCGTCAACGCCTACCTGCCGCTCGCCCGCGAAGTTCGAGCGCTACGCACCGGCCCGACATGCGGAGACGGCGCATGCCGATACCGACCCGCGGAGGTGATCTTCGACGGGAAGACGGTCACGGTCATGAACTCGCGCGACGCGCACGTGCTCGCCGACACGGTGGCGGAACTCGCCGCGCTTCGTGCGCTGGCCGAGGTGGTCAAGGCGCGGTGCGACATGGCAAACCCTGGATGGGCGCCCGAGATCCGCGAGGCCTTGGCCTTGGTGGAGAAGGCGAGGACACTATGATCCACTGGAAGCACTACCTCGCCGACGATGCGCTCACCGAGCCGGAGGACTTCCGCGCCTTCGTCGCTTCCTTCGGCAACAGTGCGTGGACGGGCGACGTCCTCCGCGCGCTCGACGAGCGACTGGACCGCGAGCGGAGGCAGGCGTGTCGACGTGGCGCGCTCGAGAGTTGGCGCCTCGTGCGCGTCTTCGTGCAGATCGCGCGGGAGGAGGACCCTGCGTGGTGGGGAGCGCCGAACCTCGCGCACTACCTCCGGAGCACCGTCGAGTTTCGGCAGGAAGCGAGGCGGCCCGGCGTCTCCTCGACATCGCGGAGCGACGGGCGAAGCTGACGGCGAAGCGTGAGCGCCTCCTGGAGCTCTACGCCGACGGCATGCTCACCCGCGAGGCGCTGAGGGAGCGCATGGACC
>CAZHGG010001320.1:0-1628 GCA_964531755.1 uncultured Polyangiaceae bacterium | reverse complement strand
CACCGACCGCGGACGCCGCCCACGAGGCCGGCGACGCGAAGGCGCGCGGCGACGCGAGGGCGACGGCGGCGGCCGCGCCGCCGCTGGCCACCGCCGAGCCGGTGATCGACCCGAGCGGCCTCGGGCCCGATTGGCGACCCTCACGCACCACGGCGTGGCGGGTCGAGGGCGGCTGGCTCTGCGGTCAGGGCGCGCGCAACCACGGCGTGTGGCTCAACCGCGTCCTCCCCGTCAACGCCCGCATCGAGTTCGACGCGCGCTCGGAGAGCACGGAGGGCGACCTCAAGGCGGAGGTGTGGGGCGACGGGCAGTCGGCCGCGACGGGCGTGTCCTACACGAACGCGACCAGCTACCTGGCCATCCTCGGCGGATGGAAGAACAGCATCCATGTGCTCGCGCGGGTGAACGAGCACGGGAAGGACCGCCACGAGCTCCACGTCGACAAGGAGTCCGACGACGCCCGCAAGCGCCCCGTGGCCAAGGGGCAGAGCTACCACTTCCTCATCGAGCGCACCGACGGCAAGACCGTCCGATGGTCGGTCAATGGCGCGGAAATGCACACTTTTTCGGATCCCGAACCGCTCGCGGGGCGGGGCCACGACCACTTCGGCTTCAACGATTGGGACGCGAAGGTCTGTTTCGACAACGTGCGGGTGACGCCCCTCTGAGCACCCCGCGCGGGCGGCGGGGGGGCCTCGCGCACCCGGGCGGGATCGATCTTCTGCCGAGCGTGAAAAGCGAGGTAGAATCAAGGAGCTTGTCGCCCCTGAGCGGGCCACGCGGAGCGAGCCAGGGTGAACGTCAAGGAGATCGAGATCATGGTCTCGGAGATTGAGCTTCGGCTCGATCGTCTCCGCGCGCTCTACGAACAGTACTTCATGGGGTACGAGAAGCTCGAGCCGCAGGTGCAGCGCAAGGACCTCGAGCGCCGCTTCCAGATCCTCCGCAAAGAGAACTTCCGGAACACCGCGCTGCGCTTCCGCCTCAACGTCGCCATCCAGAAGTACTCCACGTACCAGTCGTACTGGCAGCGCATCTGCCGGCAGATCGAGGAGGGCACGTACAAGCGCCACGTGCAGCGGGCGAAGGCCCGCTTCGCCGAGCGCGAGGCGAAGGCCGGCCGGCGCGCGGACGGCGATTTCGATCTCGACATCGACGTCGAGCTCGAGGACGACGACGCGTTCCTCGCGAGCCTCCACGAGGACGACGAGCCGGACGTCACCTTCGAAGAGGACGAGGGCCTGGACACGGTCCGACCGGCCGCGCAGACCTTCTCGGAGGCGCCCCCCACCGCGCACGACCCGGGGTCGTTCCGCAGCTACGCGCCCGGCACGCTGCGCGGGCCGCCCTCGCCCGCGGCGCCGCCGCCCTTCGCGCACGACACCCTCCCCCCGCCCGACACCCAGCGGCAAGGTGTGCCGAGCCCGCTCTCCTCACGCCCGAACCTGCGACCGTCGCTCCGCCCCATCGCGCCGCAACCGGGGCAACCGGGGCAACCAGGACCGGGACAGCCGGGACAGCCGGGGCAACCGGGGCAACCGGGGCCAACCGGACGAGCGGGGCCCCCGGTCGACCGCCCGGCCCCAGAGACCCAGCGCGCCGCCCCGCTGCCGCCGAGGCCGGCCGCT
>CAZHGG010001319.1:0-1634 GCA_964531755.1 uncultured Polyangiaceae bacterium | reverse complement strand
GCGCGGAGCCGTCGAGAGCGGAGCATGGACGCCCCTCAGACTAGCAAGAATCCTCGTGCCCGGGCGTCAGCCCGGGGGCTCAGTCGAGCTTGGCGCCCTGGGCGACCCACCGCCCCAGGGTCTCGCGCTCGGCCGGCGTCATGCCGGTCTTGTTGGCGAGGGGCATGGTCTTCAGGATCGCCGCCCGCTCGCGGATGCGCGGGGCGAGCTGCTGCATGCGCTCGGGCGTGTCGAGCATGATGCCCACGGGCGCCGCCTTCCACACGTCGTCCGTGGGGCTCTGCGCGTGGCACGAGGTGCAGCGAGCCTCGATGATGGCGCGCGCCTCCGCGAAGCGCACCGGCGTGGTGTTGGCCGAGGGGGCGTCGTCCCACCGCGCGGTGAGGACGTACGTGCCGAGCAGGCCCGCGAGCACGACGCCGACCGTGATGGGGAACCACGGCTTGAACACGAACCGCACGTTCATGAAGTGGCGCACCGTGGCGCCGGTGGCCATCACGACGAAGAGCGCGGCCCAGCTCCATTTCGCCCCCGTGACGGCGGGGAAGTGGTTCGACACCATGATGAAGAGCAGCGGGAACGTGAGGTAGTTGTTGTGGATGCTCCGCTGCTTCGCCTTGAGGCTGAGCGCCTTGTCCTGCTCGCGGCCCTCCTCGGTGGCGCGGACGAGCTCGCGCTGAGACGGCACGATGGTCATCCACACGTTGCCGGTCATGCACGTGCCCATGATCACGCCCACGTGGAGGAACGCGGCGCGGCCGCTCATCGCGTGCGTCAGCCCGTAGGCCGCCCCGAAGAGCCCCGCGATCGACAGCGCCGTGGCGGCCGGCGCGCTCACCTTGCCGACCGTCTTCCAGAGCAGATCGTACACGATCCACGAGACGAGGATGCTGCCCACTCCGAGGCCGATGAGGGCGTGGGGGTGCAGCTTGGCGATGCTCGGATCGCCCATGAGCGACGCGCCGCCCATGTAATAGACCACGATGAGCAGCGCGATGCCGCTCGCCCAGGTCGTGAAGTTCTGCCACTTGAACCAGTGCAGCACCTTCGGCATCTCGCCCGGGGCGAGGAGCTTCTTCTCGACCTGGTAGAACGCGCCCGAGTGGAGCAGCCAGATCTCCCCCTCGTGGAGCTTCGTGCGGCCGGGCACCTTCTCGAGGTTCCGGTCCAGCCAGTTGAAGAGCAGCGAGTTGCCGATCCACATGATGCCCGCGATGATGTGGACCCAGCGGACGACGAGATCGGTGATCTCCCTGAGGTGTGCGCTCACGAACGGTCTCCTTGTTGGAAGGCTTACTAGGTAGGGGCGCACAAGGACACTTTGAAGCGGCCTCGCGCCGGACGGCCGCGCGGAGAGGGCCGCTCGACGCGCGCGCAAACTTATGAAACCATGAACGAATGCGCTTTCGTGCCGTCGCCCTCGCCGCCGCCTTCGTGCCCTTCTTCCTGCGGTGCTCGAGCACGGAGACCCCGGGCGGCGACACCACGACCACCGACGGCGCCGCGCCGAGCGCCTCGTCGCCGCCGACGGCGGGCCCGACGGCCACGTCGACCCCGGAGGGCGGCCCAGGCGACGCGGGCCCGCGGACCGACGCCGCTCCCGGGGAGGACGCCGAGCCGCCGCCACCGCCGCC
>CAZHGG010001318.1:0-1634 GCA_964531755.1 uncultured Polyangiaceae bacterium | reverse complement strand
CCACGCCTGCGCGCGCCGCCGACGCGGAGGCCGGGCCGGGCGCGCAGCGGCTCGCGCGCCTCGGGAGCTGCCCGCTCGAGAGCGGCGAGACCCTGCGCGACTGCGTCGTGGGCTACCGCACGTTCGGCGCGCTCGACGCCGCGCGCTCCAACGTGATCGTGTGGCCCACGTGGTTCACCGGGCGCTCCGCGGCCGTGGGCGCGTTCGCGCGCGACAAGCTGATCGACACGGGGAAATACCACCTCATCGTGGTCGACGCGCTCGCCGATGGGGTGTCCAGCTCGCCTTCGAACAGCCCCTCTCAGGCGCGGCTCGCCTATCCGAAAATAAGCATGCGCGACATGGTGGAGAGCCAGCGCCGCCTGCTCGTGGAGCACCTGGGGCTCCGGCACGTGCGCGCGGTGGCAGGCATCTCGATGGGGGGGATGTTGGCGTTCCAGTGGGCGGTGTCGCAGCCCGACTTCATGGACGCCATCGTCCCCATCGTGGGCAGTCCGCGGCTCACGTCGCACGACCTGCTGTTGTGGAGCGCCGAGCTCCACGCCCTCGAGGCCGACGTGGCCTATGCGCAGGGAAACTATCAGGGGGCGCCCATCCTTCGCGCGGTGCTCGACATCCACCAGCTCGCCCTCACGACGCCGGGCTACCGCTCGCGCGAGACGAGCCGCGAGCGCTTCCCCGCGTGGCTCGCGGAGGCCGAGGCCGACCCCGGGTTCGACTGGAACGACTGGCGGCGCCAGCTCGAGGCCATGCTCGCGCACGACGTGTCGGCGCCTTTCGGCGGCTCGATGGACGCGGCGGCCAAGCGCGTGCGCGCGCGCGCCCTCGTCGTGGTCGCGGAGCACGACCACGCGGTGAACCCCGCGCCGGCGCTCGAGCTGGCCGCGAAGCTCGGGGCGTCGACCTTCGTGCTGAAGAGCCCGTGCGCGCACCTGGCCCCGGGCTGCGAGGAGAGCGCGGCGCTCCGCGGGGCGATCGACGCGTTCCTCTCCGCCCGGTAGCCGCGTTCAGCTTGGAGCGCTCACCGAAGGAGACGCGGCGGCCCGAGGAGAGTGAGCGGACCGCGCGCGAACCGCTCGGCGTAGGCCGCGATCCGCTCCTTCTGCGCGCCGCTCAGGAACACCACGCCCCCGCCGCGGCTGTAGCTCATGAGGTTGTCTTGCTCGGTCGTGTGCGCGTTGCCGAAGAAGTGCCCGAGCTCGTGCGCGAGCACGGAGGGCTTCGCGATGGCGGAGAGCGCGATGTACCGCCGTCGCGTCACGGTGTGGGTCCAGCACACCCCCATGCGGGGGCGGTTCACGTCGGGAGGCTCGTCCACGTCGCGCAACGACGCCACCACGAACACGTGGATGAGGCGGGGCTCGCCCGGCGCGTCGGCGATCGCGTCGCCGAGCGCGTCGCGATCGGCGCGGGTCTCGAGCGCCTCCTGCGCGACGGGGCCGCGCCGCCGCTCGGTCCACCGGAAGTGCACGCCCACCCCCGGCTGACCGAAGAGGGCCTCCGCCGCCGCGAGCTGCGCGTCGATCCAGGCGTCGTCGCGCACGGGCACGCCGCCCGGCTCGGCGACGTGGACGGCGAGGCCGAACGTGCGCTCCTCGGCCTCCGCCGCGGTCGGCGCGAGCGTGGTCGCCGCG
>CAZHGG010001317.1:0-1635 GCA_964531755.1 uncultured Polyangiaceae bacterium | reverse complement strand
CGCCGCGCCCACCAGCGCGGTGAGCGCGAGGGCCGCGCCGGCGCCGACGAGCCACGCGCGTCGGGGGCGCGTCTCGGGCGGCGGGGCGGCCGCCCCGGGGATCACTGGAGATCCCGCTTGCGGAAGATCAGGGACGCGAACACGAGGAGCAGCGCGGAGTAGCAGAGCGCGTTCACGCCGCAACGCGCCACGTACCCAAGCACCGGGACGCCGTCCACCTGCCCCATGAGGACGGGGCGCTCGGGCACGTAGAGGTTCAGGTTGGGGACGACCTTGGCGATGAACGCGCCGGCCGTCCGCGCCAGCGGGCCCACGACGCGCACGGGCAGGTTGGCGAGCGTCTCCGCCGACCGGCCCAGGATGAAGATGCCCGCGGTGAAGATCGCGGTGAGGAACGGCGACGAGAACGCAGAGAAGAAGAGCGTAATCGCGGTCACGATCGCGACCTCGAGGAGGGTGAGCGCGCACGAGGCGAGCACGAGCGAGCGCTCCCCGGAGGCCGGCTCCGCGAGCAGGGCCATCACGACGAAGAACACGAGCGACCACGGCACGAGCAGGAACGCGCGCGCCCGCTTCAGGCGCCAGAGGCCCACCCCGAGCAGCGCGCCGAGCCCGAGCGCGGCCCCGACGACGGCGGCGAGGCTGCGCCCCGATTGGTGCGCGAGGAGCCCGAGCGCGGTGCCGCCGTCGACCAGGACGAACACGCCGAGCGTGAGCCAGGTGCCGAGGAACTTCCCGAGGACGAACTCGTGCCGGACGAGGCGCCGCGTGAGGATGGGGAACAGCGTCTTCAGCTCGATCTCGCGGTGCAGCGAGGTGGAGCCCAGCACGACCGCCACGAGCACGGCGTAGAGCGAGATCGACGCGGCGCTCACGTCCGACACGACGCGCTTCTCCTGGTGGAGCGACATCGCCCCGAGGATCACCGAGTAGAGCGTGGTCGCCAGCGCGAGCCCGAAGAGGCCGTAGAGCACGCGCGCGCGCACGGCCTCACGGTAGCTGTTGAGCGCGATGGCGAGGATGCGCAGGAGCACGCGTCAGCCTTGGGCAGGGGGGCGGTGCCGCGCGGCGATGTACCGGCGGAGGATGTCGGGGGTGCTGAGCAGGACCGTGCGGAGGCGCTCCTCGAAGAGGTCGCGCACGAGGCCCGGCCCGAGATCGACGAGCACGCCGTACGTGACGAGCGAGCGCGGGCCGGGCGCGCCCTCGGTGGGCGGGACCGGGTCGACGTGGAAGTAGCCCCACGCGTCGCGCACGTCGTGCGGGCGGCTGGGCACGAGCCAGAAGTGCACCTCCCGGCGCCACGGCTCGTGCCGCACCCGGAGCGTGTAGCGCGCGTCGATCATGGCGTTGCCCTGGCGCAGCTCGACGAGGTCGTCCTGGCCCGCGCGGGCGACGAGGGTGGCCCGCTTGGTGCGGGGCAGCAGGTGCCGGTACGAGGCGACGTCTTCGAAGATCTCCTGCAGCTCCGAGACCGACGCGTCGAGCACGGCGTACGTGAGGCCGCCGACGTAGCGCCGGTCGTCGCCCTCGATCGTCACCGGGCGCGTGACGGTCTCGCCGCGAGCGAGCCGGGCGCGCTCGGAGGGCGAGAGCTCGTCGGCGTACCCGACCGTGGCGAAGGGCGCCGTGGCC
>CAZHGG010001316.1:0-1635 GCA_964531755.1 uncultured Polyangiaceae bacterium | reverse complement strand
ACGCGCGCCCGCGCCACGACCCGTACCTCCACGGCCTCGTCGAGGCGATGGCGGAGGTCGCCGGCGCCCACGAGGGCGACGTCCGGGCGCTCCTCGCGGGGGGCGTGGCCGGGGAGGGCGTCCGCGCGCGCCTCGTCGACGCCGCGCTGGTGGGGGAGGACGGCACGCTCCGCCCTCAGCTCGCGCAGGAGCTGGCCACGTGGCGCGCGATCGTCCGCGGCGAGCTGTCCGAGGTCACGCGAGACCCCAGCGCGTGGAGCGGCAAGATGCTCGACGACTGGGCCGCCGAGCTGCTCGCGGCCCTCCTGGGCCAGCCGGCGCTGGCGCCGTCCCTGCGCGTGGCCCTGCGCGCCCGCGGTCTCTGCGCGTTCGGCCTCGCGAGGGCGGCGTGACCGGCCCCCCGAGCGAGCCCGCCGACCGCCGGGTCGAAGAGCGCTTCGCGACCTACGTGGCGGTCGAGATCGCGGGCGACGGGAAGCGCGCGCGCTTCGGCGTGTCTCGAGACGCCAGCACCGGCGGCATGAAGATCGCGACGCCGAGCCACTTCGACGTCGGCGCGGAGCTCACGCTCCGCCTGCACGCTCCGGGCTCGCCGCCAGCGGAGCTCCGCGCGACCGTGCTGCGCGTGGAGACGTCGGCCCTGGGCTCGGCCGAGCCCTGGCGCTACCGACTCGCGGTCCGCTTCGCGCATCCCGAGTCCGCCGCGCGGTTCCTCGCCGCCGAGGACGCGCCTGGGCCGCCCAGCGGCTAGCCGCTACGCGTGCAGCTCGGGGCGCGGCGGCGTGCTCTCGAACTTGTACTCGAGGGCCGCCGACACGTCGGTGACCTGGAGGTCGTACGCGCCGAGCGCCGCGCGGAGGTGCCGCTCGACCTCTACGCCGTCGAAGTCGCGGCAGGAGTAGACGTCCATGACGAAGAACGGGCGCAGCGGCCACGTGTGGATCGAACAGTGCGACGTCGACAGCACGCAGACGCCGGTGACGCCGCCCTCGTCCTCGAAGGGCTCCACGCCGAGCTTCGCGATCTCGGTCTCCACCTCGTACATGTGCGGCTTGTCGAGGATGCGCATGCCGAGGATGTCGATGAGCGAGCGGAGCATCGCCTCGACGTTGGCGGCGTCGCCCATCAAGGCGGCAGAGCCGCGACCGAGGACCTTGATGTGACGACCGTGGGCCATGGTAAGCTCCTGAAAGGTTGAGACAAAGGGGGTCGCGCGGGCTGCGCGTGGCGCCGGCGGTGACTCGCGCGGCGGCGGTCCCAATACGGGCAGCGCGCCCGCGTGACAAGCACGAAGTTCACCAAAACGACACGTGGCGCGTCAGGGCCCGGCGCGGCGGGGGCGAGAGGTCCCTCGGGACGCGCGCCCCGCCGCGATCAGCGCCCGAGCAGCGCCGCGAGCCGCGGCGTCATGTTGGCGACGGCGCCGTCGCCCTTCACCGATCCGAACATCTTCTGGTCGGTGCTCCGGCCGTCGGCCGCGGGGATCGCGAGCAGCGGGATGAGGTCGGCGGTGTAGCCCGCGGCGCGGAGGCGCTCGGAGTCGACGTCGAGGTTGAACTCGAGGATCGCGAGATCCCCGAAGCGCCGGTCGAGCTCGCCCCGCTCGGCGGCCTTGTGGAAGCGCTGGCACGGCTC
>CAZHGG010001315.1:0-1635 GCA_964531755.1 uncultured Polyangiaceae bacterium | reverse complement strand
GCTGCGCGGCCCCGACGACGCCCCGGCCGAGCCCGAGCGCGTGGCCGTGGACCTCCCGAGCGTGGCGGGCCGCCCCGAGGTGATCATCGTCGGGTGCGGTCCCGCTGGCCTCTTCGCGGCGCTCCGCTCGATCGAGCTCGGGCTGCGGCCGGTGGTGCTCGAGCGGGGCCGCGACGTGCGCGCGCGCCGCCGCGATCTCGCCGCGATCACCCAGCAGCACGTGGTCGATCCCGACAGCAACTACTGCTTCGGCGAGGGTGGGGCGGGCACGTACAGCGACGGCAAGCTCTACACGCGCAGCAAGAAGCGCGGCGACGTGCTCGCGGTGCTCCGCACCCTCGTGGCCTACGGGGCGAGCCCCGACATCCTCGTCGACGCGCACCCGCACATCGGCACCAACAAGCTGCCGGGCGTCGTCACCGCGATGCGTGAGGCGATCGTCGCGGCGGGGGGCGAGGTGCGCTTCGGCGCGCGCGTCGCCGACGTGTGGGTCCGTGAGGGCGCGGTCGCGGGGGTCTCGCTGGCGAGCGGCGAGCGCCTCGCCGCCACGCGGCTCGTGCTGGCCACGGGGCACTCGGCGCGCGACGTGTTCGACCTCTTGGTGGCCAAGGGTATACGTGTAGAATACAAGCCATTCGCGCTCGGCGTGCGCGTCGAGCACCCGCAGGCGCTCATCGACGGCCTGCGCTACCACGCCACGCCGCGCGACCCCGCGCTGCCGCCGGCGAGCTACTCTTTGGTGGAGCAGGTCGAGGGCCTCGGGGTGTACTCGTTCTGCATGTGCCCGGGCGGCGTCATCGCGCCGTGCGCCACCGCCCCGGGTGAGATCGTCACCAACGGGTGGAGCCCGAGCAAGCGCAACAACCCCTACGCGAACAGCGGCATCGTCGTGGAGGTGCGCGGCGAGGGCGGGGCCGACCCGCTCGCCGGCGTGGCGTACCAGCGCGCGGTCGAGCGCGCGGCGTGGGTGGCGGGCGGCCGCACGCAGGCGGCGCCGGCGCAGCGGCTCACGGACTTCGTCGAGGGCAGGCTCTCGAGCACGCTGCCCGGGTGCAGCTACTTGCCGGGCGTCGTGAGCGCGCGGGTCGACGAGGTGCTCCCCGCGGACGTGGCGCGGCGGCTGCAGCTCGGCTTCCGCGCCTTCGGGCGCAAGCTCCGCGGCTACCTCACGAACGAGGCCGTGGTGGTCGCGGTCGAGTCGCGCACCTCCTCGCCTGTGCGGATCCCCCGCTGCCCCGAGCGGCTCGAGCACCCCGAGGTGCGCGGCCTCTTCCCGTGCGGCGAGGGCGCGGGCTACGCCGGGGGCATCGTCTCTGCGGCGATCGACGGGGCGCGCTGCGCTTCGCTATGCGCGGCGCTGTACCCACCGTGAGCGGCGTGAGCGGCGCCGCCTACGCGCCCTGGCGCGCGAACTCGGTGCAGAGCGCGGCGGCGGCCATGGCGACGTTGAGCGACTCGGCCTGGCCCACGCGCGGAATGGAGATGACCGTCGCGTCCGCGAGGGCGGAGCTCGCCGCGTCGGAGTGGCCGTGCGACTCGCTGCCGAGCACGAGCACCGCGGGCCGCGCGAGCTTGGCCTGGAACACGGGCGTGCCGCCCATGTCGGCGAGGTACACGTGGGCGCCGGCCTGGGCG
>CAZHGG010001314.1:0-1641 GCA_964531755.1 uncultured Polyangiaceae bacterium | reverse complement strand
CGAGCCGCTGCGCCACGCCGAACCGGTGCTGCTCGTCGATGACCACCAGCGACACCCCCGGCGGCGTCGCGCCCGCCTCCAGCACCGCGTGGGTCCCCACCACCATGCGGACGAGGCCCTGCGCGATCACCTTCTCCGCCTGCTTGCGCGCCCGCGCCGCGGTGGAGCCGAGGATCACCGCGAGGGGCCCGCCGTCGGCCACGAGGCCCCGCTCGAGCGTGCGGGCGTGCTGCTCGGCCACGAGGGTCGTCGGGCAGAGCCACACGGCGCTCCCGCCCCCGCGGAGGACGGCGAGGGTGGCGGCGAGCGCGACGGCGGTCTTGCCCGAGCCCACGTCGCCCACGAGGAGGCGCCGCATGGGCTCGTCGCGCGCGAGGTCGCCCTGGAGCATGTCGATCGCCGCGGCCTGGGCGCCCGTGAGCGTGAGCCCGAGGCGACGGGCCACCGTGTCGGGGACGGTGGGGTCGCGTTCGAAGCGACGCGCGGCGCCCGAGAGCCGACGGGCCCGCTCGAGGGCGACGCTCAGCGCGAGGAGCTCTTCGAAGCCCAGGCGGCGGTGCGCGGGGGAGGTGCCTGCGGCGAGCGCGCGGAGCGCCTCCGGGGTCACCGTCGCGTCGGGCGCGTGGAGCGAGACGATCGCCTGCGCCGACGTGGGGAGGCCGAGCGAGCGGGCCACCTCGGGCGGCACCGGGTCGGCCCACTCCCGGGCGCGGAGGACGGCGGAGTCGACGATGCGCGCGACGTTGCCCGGCGCCACGCTCCCGATGCCCGGGTACACGGGCTCCACGGGGCGGACGCGGGTCCCTGGCGCGATCACCTTGGGCTGGACGAGCTCGGGGCTCCCCATCCCCTCGCGGAGCATCCCCACGACGCGGACGGTGACCCCCACCGGCAGCCTCGCCGCGAGCCCCGGCTTCGCGTGGAAGAACACCACCCGCAGGAGCGTCGTCCCGCGGGGCTCGCGGAGCGCGGCCATCAAGCGCTTGCGGCCGGGGGCGCCGGCGACCCGCACGTCCTCCACGCGGCCCTCGACGGCCACCAGGGAGCCGAAGGCGCCGTGCCGGACGAGGCGCCAGTCGTCGGCGTTGCGGAGGTCGAGGTAGCGCCGCGGGAGGATCGCGAGGAGGTCGCCGATGGTGGCGACGCCGCGGTTGCGGAGGACGGCGGCCACCTGCGGGCCCACGTGGCGGAGCTCGGCGACGGGGCGGTCTTGCAGGTCGACCGGCGCCTCGGGGGGCGCCGCCCCGGTGGCCTCGCCCGTGCGCGGCGGCATCGGTCAGGCGAAGCTGACGTCGAGGACTTCGTACGAGCGCGTGCCGCCCGGCGTGCGGACGGTGACCTCGTCGCCCACCTTGCGGCCCATGAGCTGGCGCGCGAGGGGCGCCTCGTAGGAGATCTTCCCCTGGTCCATGTTGGCCTCGGCGGGGCCCACGATGTGGTAGCGGACCTCCTCGCCCGTGTCGCTGTTGGAGAGCGTCACGTGGGCGCCGAAGGCGATCTTGTCGCCCTTGAGCTTCGAGAGGTCGACCACCTCGGCGTCGGCGAGCTGCGTCTCGACGCGCGCGATCTCGGCGACGAGCATCCCCTGCTTCTCCTTCGCGGCGTGGTACTCGGCGTTCTCGCGGAGGTCGCCGTGCTCGC
>CAZHGG010001313.1:0-1641 GCA_964531755.1 uncultured Polyangiaceae bacterium | reverse complement strand
TGTAAGGAGTCGCGTTTGGAGGTACGTGATGGGTGAGGAAAAGAGGGTGTTGAAGTGGTCGGTCAAGCGTGAGGTCGAGGTGGAGCGTGCGCTGTTTGTGCGCGACACAGACAGCCTGCTCGTGACCTTCGCCACCGTGGACGACCTGCGGCGCGCGTGCGAGGCCGCGGGGCTGGAACTGTTCACCGCCCAGCACAAGGCAGATTGCGAGGACGCTCGAGGCCGGCTCGACCACGCATGCCAGCAGCACGCGGAGGACCTGGAGAAGCTCGGGCGCGAGATGAACGAGGTCGTCGCGCAGCGGGATGAGGCGCGAGACATCGTGGCCTCGGCACGGGAGCTCGCCGGCGCGGAAGAGAGCGAGTCGCTTGGGCATGCGATCACTAGGATCTTGGGGCGAGAGGACCATGAGCGAGGGGCTCATCTTCGCCTCCTGGACGAGGTGATCGCGTTCGGAGAAGTCATTGGCACTAAGCCGGATGAGTCGATCGCGAGCGCCGCCCGCCGCGTGGTGCGCGAGCGGGATGCGGCCATCGCTCGGGGCCGTGCGGTCTACAACCTCGGCCGGGACGCGGCTCGGGGCGAGGTGGCGCGGATGCGTGAGGAGGTGGCGGCAGCGAACGCTCACGCGGAGCCCGCGTACCGGACCGTGAAGAGCATCGGCGAGATTCTCTCGGTCGAGCCGGATTACGAGAAGGTGATCGACAAGGTCCGAGACACCGCCAACGAGGTGGCGACGCTCCGGGATCGCGTCGATGGGCTGGAGATCGACTTGAACTCGGCAGTGCAGAACTCGAAGGCTAACGAGGTGGAGGCAAACAATCTCCGTAGCGCCAACAGGACGCTCCGGGATCGCGTGGCGGAGCTCGAGGCCATCGCGCGAGAGGCCGAATCTCAGGCGAACGACATGGTGGCTCAGAAGATCGCCGCGCTCGGGATGGCCGTAAATGGTGCCGAGGATGAGGAGATGGTGTCGCCGGACGTACAGGTCGTCCGCGGAGACTTCGTGATGACGAAGTTCCGGGAGCGACTCGCGCGCATCGATGCTGCCTCTCCGCCCGCGCCGCAGGGCCAGCCCGTCGCGACGGACGAGGAGTTGTCCGACCTGTACGTGCACGAGCGAAGCTTGTTCCTCGAGGACCCGGATCGGACCGGAACAGAGGCCCGCCGCCTCGCCATCCGCGCCGTCGCCCGTCACGTGCGCGCCGAGCGCCACGCGTGCCTCGTCGCCAGGGCCGTCGCGTTGGGGTGCGGGGTGAACCTCTGGAGCTACGAGGACGGCAGCAAGACGAACGTTCGCGCGCGCGTTCAGGTGGTGGACGGCAACCACACCGAAGAGCGCGAGGTCCGACCCGCCGACGTCCCCGCGACGCTCGCGCGCCTGCTCGACGAGGTCGAGGCGGCACGGAAGGCGGTGTCGAAGTGAGCAACGGAGACGTGATCACGTGGACCGACGAGGAGACGCTCTTGCCTGAGGATAGGAAAGAACGCATGGCGCTTTTCGCCGCCTTGGTGAAGCGGGAACGCAAGGCCGCAAAGCGAGTCAGAGACGCCGCGCGCGTGGCCGCCGGCAGGAAGGGGGGTGCGTGATGGTCGTCCGACCCGTCACGCTGCGTGCGGCAAACGCGCTCGTGGAGCGTC
>CAZHGG010001312.1:0-1642 GCA_964531755.1 uncultured Polyangiaceae bacterium | reverse complement strand
GAAGATCGACCCGACGCCCGAGCGCCCCGACGGCGGCGCGGCGGGGGGCGCGCCTGGCGTGGGGTCCGGCGGCGGCCCGGGCGCCGGGGGGGGGGCGCCCGGGTGCTGGCAAGGCTCGAAGGACGCGCCGGCCGCGACCGGCCCGAGCGGGCGGGTGGGGTCGTGCTCGCTCGCGGGCACGTGGGACTACGAGGTCACGTTCTCCGGGCCGAAGCAGCCCAAGCAGGTGTGGTCCTTCGACGAGGAGGGGCGCGCCGTGGGCGGCCCCGCCGGGACCAACCTGTGCGTGAGCTTCCCGTGGTCGGGCAACTACAAGCTGAGCGCCGCCGGCTTCGAGGCGATCAACATCCGGGGCAAGGGCGCGCCGAGCTGCAGCTTCTCGGGCAAGACCACGTTCACCGCCGAGTTCTCGGAGGACTGCAAGAAGATGACGCTGCCGCGCATCCTCACGGACAGCTGCACGGGCGGCGCCCTGTTCTACACCGGGACGATGGTCCGGCGCGACTGAGCGGGGCCCGCGTGGACGCGGCGAGCGCGGCGGGCGAATTCCGCTACGCTCCGTCTCGGCCCATGCCCCCTGCCCCCCGTCCCTCGCGCCTGCTCGCGGCCCTCCTCTTGTCGGGGGCCGCGCTGGGCGCGTGCGAGGCCGAGCCCAGCGGGGGCCGCGACGCGATCGGGCAGAGCGCCGCGGGGCTCCAGGCGACGAGCCTCGTCGGCACGTCCCTCGCCCCCAAGACGCTGGCGCTGACGTTCGACGACGGACCGAGCGCGCGCACCGCCGAGCTCTCGCGCTACCTCCATGCGGAGTCGATCCGGGCCACGTTCTTCGTCATCGGGGCGCACCTCGCGCCCACGACGCTGCCGAACCCGCACGCGCTCGCGCCGATCCCCGGGGTCGAGGCGGTGCTGGCCCAGCTCGTCGCCGACGGGCACCTCGTCGCGAACCACACGACGACGCATCGTGATCTCGTGACCGAGGTGCTGCCCACCGGGGCCACGTGGGTCGTGCGTGAGCTCGCCGAGACCGACGACGCCATCGCCGCTCATGTGCCCTGGGAGCACCTGCTCTTCCGCGCGCCGTACGGCGCATACAACGCGGCCGTCTTCGGCGCCCTCCGCGGCTCGCGCGTGAACAAGTACGCCGGCCCGGTGCGCTGGGACATCGGCGGCGTGTCGGACAACTACCCGGCGCAGGCCGCCGACTGGGCGTGCTGGGGCGGCCAGCTCTTCGCGGGGGCGACGCCGGCGAACGGCACGGGGTACGCCACGACGAGCCAGTGCGGAGACGCGTACCTCGCCGAGATCGCGGCCGTGGGGCGGGGCATCGTGCTCATGCACGAGCCGTACGCGTGGTCGGGCGGCAACACCGTCGATCTCGTGAAGTACCTCGTGCCTCGCCTCAAGGCCGCCGGCTACGCGTTCGTGCGCGCCGACGAGATCCCCGCGATCGCGGCGCTGCTGCCGCCGGCGACGTGCGCGGCGACCTGCGCGACGTGCGACGGGCCCGCACCGACCGACTGCACGGCGTGCGCCGCGGGGCGACACCTCTCCGGGCGCGCGTGCTTGCCCTGCGCGACGTGCGCGCCGGGTACCTTCACCGCCGCCGCGTGCACTCCGACGCGCGACACGGCGTGCGCGGCGT
>CAZHGG010001311.1:0-1648 GCA_964531755.1 uncultured Polyangiaceae bacterium | reverse complement strand
GCCGCGGCCGAGAGCGCGAGGGCGGCGCCGAGCGCCCGCGAGCGGGGGCGACCCGTGACGCGGGCGTCGATGGCGCGGGTGAGGCCGGCGAGCCACGCGTCGATGAACAGCGCCATCGCCGCGGCCGGCGCCGCGCCCGTGAGCAGCAGCCGGTCGTCGTTCATGCGGAGCCCGCGGAAGATGAGCGTGCCGAGCCCGCCCGCGCCCACGGCCGCCCCGATCGTGGCCACACCCACGCCGATCACCGCGGCGAGCCGCACGCCCGCGACGATGACCCCGGCGGCCAGCGGGAGCTCCACCTGGAGCAGCACCTGCCGCGGCGTCATTCCCATGGCCGTCGCGGCCTCGCACACCGAGGGGTCCACGCCCGAGACACCCACGACGGTGTTCCGCAGAATGGGCAGGAGCGCATACACCACCATCGCCACGAGCGCGGTGCGCACGCCCACGCCGCCGACGAGCGGCAGCGGCAAGAGCAGCCCGAAGAGGGCCAGGCTGGGCACGGTCTGCAGGGCGCCGACCACCGTCATCACCGCCTGCTGGAGCCGGCGCCGCCGCACCACGAAGAGGCCGAGCGGCACGCCCAGCGCCGCCGCCGCGACTGTGGCCGCCACGACGAGCAAGAGGTGCTCCGCCGCGAGCCGCGTGAGCTCTCGGATCATGAGGGCGGCGCTTCCCGCGCAGCGCTCGCGGGGCTCTCCGGCGCGTCGAGCATCTCTCGGAAGGCCCGCGCCAGCGGGACGTCGGCGGCGAGGAACTCGGCCGGCGTGGCGTCGAGCAGGACCCGGCCTTCGTCGAGCAACACGACCCGCGTGCCGACGAGCAGCGCCTCGCGAGCGTCGTGCGTGACGAACAACGCGCTCTTGCCGAGCGCGGTCTGGAGGCGGAGAAACTCGCGCTGCAGCGCGAGGCGGGTCAGCGGATCGAGCGCCCCGAAGGGCTCGTCGAGCAAGAGGAGCGGGGGATCGGCCGCGAGCGCACGCGCCACGCCGACCCGCTGTCGCTCCCCGCCCGAGAGCTCGCGCGGCCGCCGCTCGGCGAACACGCGCGGTGGCAGGCCCACGAGCTCGAGCAGCCCCTCCACGCGCGCCGCCACGCGGGCCGGCGCCCAGCCGAGGAGCGTGGGCACGAGCCCCACGTTGCGGGCGACGGAGAAGTGAGGGAAGAGCCCCGCGTCCTGGAGCACGTACCCGATGCCGCGGCGGAGGGCGATGGGATCCCAGGCCCCGGTCGCGCGGCCCTCCACGAGCACCTCGCCCGCGCTTGGCGAGAGCAAGCCGTTGACGAGGCGGAGCAGCGTGGTCTTGCCGCAGCCCGAGGGCCCGAGGAGGGCGATCGTCTCGCCGCGGGCGAGGCGGAGGCTCACGCCGTCGAGCACGGGGCGCTCGGCCCCCTCGCGGCGGAACGTCACATCCCGCAGCTCGACGAGCGGCTGGCTCGCTGGGTCCGGCATGGAACGATCACCGTACCAGCAGGTGGCCGCGGGCCGACAGGTCGTTCGGCGGTGGACGGACGCCGCGCTACGGGGTGCACTGCAGCTCGATGCTCACGCCGACCGGCGGGTTGCCGGTGGGCGAGAACACGATGGCCTGAGAGCAGGCGCCGATGACCTTGCTCGTGTCGGTGTTCTCCACGTAGCACCAGCCCG
>CAZHGG010001310.1:0-1649 GCA_964531755.1 uncultured Polyangiaceae bacterium | reverse complement strand
CCCTTCGCGGGCTCCGTGCGCCCGCCGGTGCGCGGGGCCGAAGCGGCGCCGGACGCCGACCTCTCGAGGCCGGCGCGGTACGCCGCGGCGGCGCGGGCGGGGTCGACCTCTTCGAGCAGGGCGCCGACCATCAGGTGCTCGATGCCCGGCTCCCCGACCGCGAGCACCTCGCGCGCGCGGGGCTCGGCGAGGGCGCTCTCCAGGCGCTTCGGGAGCTTGGAGGGCTCGGCCAGCAGAGCCCGAGCCTGCTCGTGCTCGCCCGCCCGCTCGAGGGCGAGGGCGAGGCCGAGGAGCGCCGCCGAGTGCACGGCGTCCTGCGCCTGGCGCCGCGCCTCGCGGAGCACGGCGAGCGCGTCGTCGAGCTCGGGGGGGCCACCTCGGAGGAGGAGCAGACCCGCCTCGACGTATGCGGCGCCACGCTCCGCCGCCTCCAACCGCGCCGCGCGAGGCAGCAGCGTGCGGAAGGCCACCAGCGCCTCGCTCAGGCGCCCCGTGCGCGCGAGCGCGTGGGCGAACGCGAACAGCGCGCGCGGCTCGTCGAGCGCGCGGTCGTCGCGCTTCCGGGCCTCCTCGAAGGCGGTCACGGCCTCGGGGTAGCGCGCGAGGCGCGCGAGCGCGCGGCCGCGGAGCGCGTGGCCGGCCGCCCGCTGCGGGCGGAGCTGGATGGCGCTGTCGACGAGGGTCAGCACCTCCGGCGAGACGGGCTCGATCCCCACGAGCTGCGCCGTCGCGCTCGCCAGCTTCTCGCAATACTGGGCGAGCTCGGGCGCCTTCGCCCGCTCCCACACGTTCGTGCCGCTCGAGCCGTCGGCCTTCGCGCACTCTGCGGGCCGTGCCGAGCCGCCCGCGGGGCCTGGCGACGCCGCGGACATCAGAAGCACGAGCGCGACGGGGAGCATGCCGTCATTTTAGCGGACGATGGCCGCGAGTGCGCGAATTCTGGGCGTGGCGCTTGTCGGCGTGAGCCGACGGGGCGGCCAAGCGGGCGCGCGGGCGCCGCTGCTTTCGCGCGGCACGGCGCTTGCTCACGCCAGGCATGGCCTTCGGAATCGAGCCCCAGCTCCTGCACCGCGCGACCCTCGGCGACCGCGCGTCCATGAACGCGCTGCTCGCGGAGGTCGCGCCCGTCATCGAGAAGCAGCTCCTCCGCTATCCGGTCTCCGACGACGATCGGCGCGACCTGCTGCAGGCGGCGCTGATCCAAATCACGCGGCGCGTGGCCTCGTTTCGCGGCGACTCGAGCTTCTCGACCTGGCTGTTTCGGGTCACCGCCAACGAAGCGCTCATGATGATGCGCTCGCAGCGGCGGCTCCGCGCGCGGATCTCCGGGGGCTACGAGCTCAGCGACCTCGCCGATCTCGCCGGCGCGGTCGAGCACGGCGCGGAGCACGCCGCGGCGCAGCTCGAGGAGGCGGCGGCAGTGCAGGAGGCGATCCGCACGCTTCCCGAGGACTACCGGGAGGTCGTGGTCGCCCACTACGCGAGCGACCTCTCGCTCCACGAGATCGCCGCCACCATGAGCCTCACCGAGAGCGCCGTCCGGTCCCGCCTCCATCGGGCGCGGGCGCGGCTGCGCGCCGAGCTCGCCGCCACAGACTTCGCGCCGGCGGCGGCCGCCTAGCTGAGCTGTACTCGGCGACCGACACTGT
>CAZHGG010001309.1:0-1649 GCA_964531755.1 uncultured Polyangiaceae bacterium | reverse complement strand
AAGCCCTGGGGGTGGTACCGCCACCACGACGTCGTGCACGCGTCGTACGAGAACATGTGGAAGTTCTACGCCACGACCACAGCGCCCGCGCCCGACAACCAAATGGGCTTCTCGGGCATCGCGGTCGAGGCGGTATCTCCGGGGGCGCAGACCTGGGTGGGCACGGCCGCGGAGCCCGACGCTCCCATCGGCAAGACGGCGAGCCGCTTCGGGGTCTACTTCCTGAAGCGCCCCGGCGGCGGGCCATTCGACGTGCGCGTGGACGGAAAGACCGTGAGGGAGGTGTCGACGCGCTCGAGCGAGACCGAGCTCGGCTACGACGAGCTCACCGCGGAGGACGCGCCGCACAAGGTGACCTACGTGGCGAAGGGCACGGTGCGGCTCCTCGGCGCCACGCTCTCGCGCGACCTCCCGAACAGCGTCACCGTCGACTCGCTCGGCGTCGGCTCGCTCAACGCGTGGGCGCTCGCCCGGCTCGACACGAAGGTGAACCGCGCGATGCTCGCGCACCGCGACTTCGACCTCGTGATGTTCCTCGTGGGCACCAACATGTACGCCCTCGAGAAGCACCACGAGTGGATGGGGCGCGTGGTCCGCCACCACCGCCTGGCCACGCCGGGCGTGCCACTGCTCTTCTTCTCGCCGCCTGACATCACGCTCGGCAACAAGGGGCAGAAGACCGACCCGCGCATCCACAAGGTCGCCGAGCAGCTCCACGACATCGCGCGCGAGCACGGCGCGGCGTTCTGGGACTTCCACGCCGCGATGGGCGGCGACCGCTCGATCGTCGCCTTTCGGCAGAAGAAATGGGCGCAGGCGGACATCATCCATTTCACCGACGAGGGCAGCTTCTTCATGGGGCGGCGCGTGCTCCTCGCCTTGTGGAGGGGCCTGCTCGCGTCGCTCGACGGCGACCCACGGCTCGGCTGCGAGACCGCGCCGCCCTAGCCGCGCCGCCGCGCAAAAGGCCGAGGCCGGCCCCGGAAGCTTGCCGTTCGACCGGGCGGAGCCTATGTTCCCTGGGTTCACCCGATCGACTCACGCGGAGAAGCAGGCCTTGGAGCGCAGGCGCGACGACCACCACAGCGGCAACCTCAACTGCTCCTTCTGCGGGAAATCCCAGAAGGAAGTGAAGAAGCTCATCGCCGGCCCCACCGTCTACATCTGTGACGAGTGCATCGGCTTGTGCAACGACATCATCGCGGAGGAGGTCGAGAAGGACGAGCCGCACGCCGGGTCCGCCCCGATCCCGAAGCCCGCGGAGATCAAGGTCATCCTCGACGAGTACGTGATCGGGCAAGACCGCGCGAAGAAGGTCCTCTCGGTCGCGGTGCACAACCACTACAAGCGCATCGAGTCGAAGGTCTCGTCCGACGAGGTCGAGCTGTCGAAGAGCAACATCCTGCTCCTCGGGCCCACAGGGTCGGGCAAGACCCTCCTCGCGCAGACCCTCGCGCGCATCCTCAGCGTGCCGTTCGCCATCGCGGACGCCACCACCCTGACGGAGGCGGGCTACGTCGGCGAGGACGTCGAGAACATCATCGTTCAGCTCGTGCAGAACGCCGACCAAGACATCGATCGCGCGCAGCGCGGCATCGTCTACATCGACGAGATCGACAAGATCTCGCGCAAGAGCGACAACCCCTCGA
>CAZHGG010001308.1:0-1650 GCA_964531755.1 uncultured Polyangiaceae bacterium | reverse complement strand
GACAAGGGGCTCCTCGTGGCCGCCCAGGCGCACCGCGAGCTCGCCGCGCTCGCCATCGAGGCCGGCGACCTCCGCGAGGCCGCCGCCCAGGCCGAGGCGGCCATCCGCGCCGTCCACGTCAGCGACGCCGCGCGGGCGATCGCGAGGCCGGTGCTCCTCCCCCAGCTCTACGGCGAGCTCGCGCTCGCGCTCGCGGCGGAGCGCCGCGTCGCCCGCGCGGAGGAGGAGCTCGACCGCGTGCGCGCGCTCCACGCCGACTACTCGTTTCTCGCGCGCGACACCTTCCGCGTGAAGCTCGTGGGGCTCGCGGCCACGGGGCGTCTGGAGGAGGCCGCTCGCCTCGCGCGCTCGCGGCCCCTCGACCTCTTCCTCTCGATGCAGGAGGAGCTCCTCTGCGACGCGCTCCGCGTGCACGCCGGCGATCGCCTGCCCGAGGGCGAGCGCGAGCGCGTGGAGCTCGAGGTCGGCGAAGAGCCCCGCGGCGGCTTCCTCGCGCGCGTGGTGCCCTCGCTCCACGCCGAGCTGCCCCGCCGCGGCGCGCGCGTGACGCTCGTCGAGGAGCCGCCGCCCTCGAGCGGCCTCGCCGACGAGGACGAGGTCGCCGAGTCGGAGCCTCCGGGCCACGCGTCCGCGCGGTGAGGTCGCGCCTCAGCCGAACCGGCCCGTGATGTACTCCTCGGTGCGCGGATCGTCGGGCCGCGTGAAGATGACGTCGGCGAGGCCGTACTCGACCACCTCGCCCAAGTAGAAGAACGCTGTGTAGTCGGACACGCGCGCCGCCTGCTGCATCGAGTGCGTCACGATCACGATGGTGTAGCGGTCGCTGAGCTCGTGGATGAGCTCCTCGATGCGCGCGGTGGCGATCGGATCGAGCGACGAGCACGGCTCGTCCATGAGGATGACCTCGGGCTCGAGGGCGAGACACCGCGCGATGCAGAGCCGCTGCTGCTGCCCGCCGGAGAGGCTGCCCGCGGCCCTGCCGAGCCCGTCCTTCACCTCCGACCACAGCGCGGCCTGATTGAGCGCCGCCTCGACCACCGAGTCCGCGTTCGACGGCCGGATCCCGTTCAAGCGGAGGCCGGCGAGCACGTTGTCGCGCAGGGACATGTCCGGGAAAGGATTGGGCTTTTGAAAGACCATGCCCACCCGACGCCGCACGCTCACCGGGTCGACCTCGGGCTTGTAGATGCTCTCGCCGTCGAGCAGCACCTCGCCCGTTCGCGTGGCGCCGGGCACGACCTCGTGCATGCGGTTCAGGCACCGGATGAAGGTGGACTTGCCGCAGCCGGAGGGCCCGATCACGGCGGTCACGCGGTGCTCGACGATCGGCATGGTCACGCGCTTCAGCGCGACCGCCTCGCGGAACGCCGCGCCGAGCGCGACGGCTTGCATCTTGGCGGGTCGCTTCGGCGGGGGAGCGCTCGAGTGGCTCATGGGGATCCCGGCTCCTCGCGCCGGAGCCGAGGCGGGGAGACGAGCCGCGCGACGACGTGGAAGGAGAGGACCAGCGCCACGAGCGCCAGCGCGGCGCTCCACGCGCGCGGGCGGCCCGCGGCGTCGCCGGACGCGGTGTACACCGACACCGAGAGCGCCCGCACGGGCGCGCCCGCGCCGAGGAGGAGCAGCGGCGCGGTCTCGCCCGCGGCCCTC
>CAZHGG010001307.1:0-1650 GCA_964531755.1 uncultured Polyangiaceae bacterium | reverse complement strand
GGTGCGCTCGGCGACGCGCCGCCCGTGCGGGTCGACTGGGACGTGCCCTGGCCCACGACCCCCCGCCGCCTGGGGCCCGCCTACCCCCTCGAGCCCACGGGCTCGTCTTACATTGTCGTACACACGGCGGGCGCGCCGGCGGGCGCGCGGCTACGGGTCGAGGCGGCTTGGGAGGAGCACGCGAAGCTCCGCTTGGGCTTCTTGCGCGTCGACAAGGGTGGCCGCGAGCTGTCGCGCGGGCGGATCGCGAGCTCGCCCGTGGCTCGCGAGGCGCAGATGTCGATCGCGGACCTGGACCAGGCCGAGCGCGTGGTGCTGGTCGTGACGAACGTGGGGGACCCCTCGTTCCATTTCGACCCGGACGACGTCGTGTTCGAGCCCCACGGGTACGCGCTCACCCTCGCGCCGGAGTAGCCGCCGGCGGCCCTCGCGCGCGAGCGGCGTGCTAGGCTCTCCGCGATGGTCTCTCCTACGCGCGTGAAGGTCTTGGGCGGTGGCGTGGTCCTCGCGGCCTTGGTGTGGGTCGGCGCCTCGGGGGTCGTGGGCGCGTGCGCGGAGAAGAAGAGCGCGATCATGCTCGCGATCACCACCGACATGAAGGCGCCGAAGGACGTCAACGCCGTGTCGGTCACCATCAGCACGAACGGCGCGGTGAAGCACAGCTTCATCGGCCGCGTGACACCGCAGGGGGAGATCGAGCTCCCGGCCACCCTCGCGATCGTCGAGCCCGAAGAGCTCGGAGCCACGGTGCGCGTCCGCGTGATGGCCTTCCAAGAGAACAAGCCGCGCGTGCTGCGCGACGTGCGCACGAGCATCCCGAAGGGCGGTCGCACGGGCCTGCTGCGCATCCCCCTCAACTTCGCGAACGACGGCTCCACGAAGAGCCCGCCCCTCCCGGACGGCGTGCTGCCGGCGCCGCGCGTGGGCTCGGTGACGACGAAGAGCGGGAACGCAGGGGAGTTCGACTTTCTGGCGTCGTTCCAGCCCGACTGCCCCGACGTGCTGAACCAGACCTGGATCGACGGCGCCTGCGCCGACAACGAGGTGAAGTTCGAGTCGCTCCCCGACTTCGACCCCGCCGCGATCGTGTCGGCGTCGGGCGCGGGCTGCTTCGACGTGGGCAAGTGCCTCGCCGCCGCCACGCCGGTGGGCCAGCGGCTCGACCTGGCGACCTGCACGCTCACGCCGCCGGAGGGCGGGGCCGCGGGGCTGAACCTCGCGCTCGTGACCCGCGACACGGGCGAGTGCAACGCGAGCGGCGACTGCTTCGTGCCCCTCGACCGTGGCGCCTCCGGGTGGCGCGAAGAGGGGGGCAAGCTCGCGCTGCCCGCGTACGTGTGCCGGCTGGTCAAGGCGGAGAAGGCGCGCCTCTTCGAGCGTCGCGCCGGCGCGTGCGCCTCGAAGGAAGAGAACCAGACGGTGTGCTCCGGCGCGGGCGGCAGCGCGGAGGGTGGCGCAGAGGGCGGCGTGGACGCGGGCCCGGTTGGGACGCTCGTCGCCAAGCTGGGCTTCGCGACGGCGGTGGCCCTCTCGGGCAACACCCTCTACGCCGCGGGGGCGCGGCTGGGCAGCCTCGACCTCGGGAGCGCCGGGGCGACGCTCACGACCATCGCGGTCCCGTCGGCGGCGGTCGACGGGGGCACCGCGATC
>CAZHGG010001306.1:0-1657 GCA_964531755.1 uncultured Polyangiaceae bacterium | reverse complement strand
TGGCGACGCGGCGCGCGCCGTCGACCGCGCGCCACCACGGCGCGACCGGCGCCTCCAGCGCGCGGGCCGGCTCCACGGCCTCGCCCACGCGCGGCATCACGAGGGGCACGCCGCGGCCAGGGGCACTCGCGAGGAGGGTCTCGGCCGGCTCGTCCCACGGGTGGAGCGCGAGCTTGAAGGTGCCCCAGTGAACGGGGAGCAGCGCGCCACCGCCGAGCAGGGCGTGCACCGCGAGGGCGTTCTCCGGCCCGAGGTGGATGTCGCCCCACGCGGGGTGGAACGCCCCGACCTCCAGCATGACGAGATCGACGCGGCCGAGCCGCGCGGGGATCTCGGCGTATTCGGGGGTGAGGCCGGTGTCGCCGCTGAAGAAGAGCGCGTGGCGCGGGCCGCGCACGTGGAACGACGACCACGCGGTGCGGTTTCTATCGAGCAGGCTTCGGCCGGAGAAGTGGCGCGAGGGCGCGGCGGTGATGCGCACGCCCCGGACCTCCACGCTCTCCCACCAGTCGAGCTCGACCACCCGCTCGTGCGGCACGCCCCACTCCTCGAGGCGCGCGCCCACGCCGAGCGACGTGACGAAGGACGCTCCGCGACGCGCGAGCGCCAGCACGGCGTCGCGATCGAGGTGGTCGTAGTGGTCGTGCGACAACAACACGGCGTCGAGCGGGGGCAGGTCGGCGATCGACGCAGGCGCGGCGTGGAAGCGCCTCGGCCCAGCGAACGACACCGGCGAGGCGCGGCCCGCCCACACCGGATCGGTGAGCACGCGCACGCCGTCGATCTCGAGCAGCACCGTGGAGTGCCCGAGCCACGTGGCGCGGAGCCCCGTCGCCGGCGCCGTCGCCCACGCCTCGTGCGGTCGCACGATCGGGATCGCGCCGCCCGGCTCGCGACGCTCGCCGCCGCTCAGGTACTCGCGCAGCACGGCGCCCCGCGCGACGCGCGGGCCGGCCTCGGCCACACCGGCGTCGGTCTGCGCGGGGATCGTGTTGCGGAACGCGGCGCCATCGAAGCGCGGGCACGCGAGGACTCGCTCGCGGCGCAGCCCACTCGCGCGGCCTTCGGGGGTCAGCATCGCCGGAAGCTAGGAACGCGGCGGCCGCTGCGCAACGCCTCGGCGCCCTGCGCCGCGCCCGCTCGCGCCAGGCGCGGGGCGTTCCCTTGATTGACCTGGCAAGGAAGACAGGCGCCTCGCTCGAAGTAGCGCGAATGTTTTTTTCGATTTCTTCTTGACGACGCGCGGAGGCTGGTTCATAAGTCTCTCATCGTCGCCTCTCACGGCGGCGCCACGCTCACACCAACGCTCGCTCGAGGACACGACCGCCCCTGCCGGGGCCCTCCGTGCACGACCATGAACACGACGCACCTCACCACCCCCAACGCCGACCGGCCGCTCGCGAGCGACGCCGCGCGCCTTGGGTGTGCGGGGTGCGGCTCGGTGCAGGCGCCGAAGACCGGTCGCGGTCGCGGCTTGGATTGTGTCGCGCTCCCCCTGCCGGAGAGCGATCCCTAGAGCGGAGCTCGAGTCGTCACGGACGAACTCATCGAGGCCGCCTAGGGAGCTCCCCCAGGCGGCCTTCTTCGCGTCCGCCCTCCTCGCCTCCTCGCCTCCTCGCCTCCTCGCCTCCTCGCCTCCTCGCCTCCTCGCCTCCTC
>CAZHGG010001305.1:0-1660 GCA_964531755.1 uncultured Polyangiaceae bacterium | reverse complement strand
ATGGCGAGCCCGAGCCGCAGGCCAGGTCTCGCCATGAACGCGCGCGGGGGTTTGGCCGTGCGCTATGCTGCACGCATGCGCTCCCGGTCTCCCGCCCCCAGGGGCCACACTCGCCTCGGTCTCGGTCCGCTCGTCGCCGCGCTCGCGCTCGTCGCCGCGGCGTGCGGCGCCCCGAAGGCGCCGTCGACGGTGGTGACCGAGCTCGCCTCGGGCCCGCCAGGCACGACGACGATCGTGGCGTTCACCGACTACGAGTGCCCGTACTGCCGCTCGACGCATCTCGAGCTCTCGAAGGCGATCCTCGGGGGGCCGCCCGTGCGCATCGTGCGGCACCACGTCCCGCTCCCCAGCCACCCCCACGCCGACCTCGCCGCCCGCGCGGCCATCTGCGCCGAGGCCCTCGGGGCGCGCATGGACCGCATGGACGACGCCCTCTTCACGGCGGGCTCCGCGGGGCTCCACGCCGCCGCCTGCGAGGACGCGGCCGCCGACGCCGGCGTGACCGACCGCGACGCGTTCAAGGCGTGCCTGCACTCGCCCACCACCGACGAGCGCCTCCGGCGTGACCTCGCCGTGTACGCGGAGGCGGGCTCGGGTGGCGTGCCCCTCACGTACGTCGGCAAGCGCCGCTTCGAGGGCGCGCAGGACGCGCCCACCTTCCGCGAAGCCATCGCGGAGGCGGCCCGCAAGTAGCACCCACATATTCCCACATGTCGCGCTGGAAATGGGTGGCCCCGGGTGGAGGGCAAGCTATGGTGCGTGCATGGGTCGTCGCATCGCCGCGGTCGTGTTCGCCTTGGGCTGTGCCGCCGCGGTCGCGTGCGCGAACGGCGTCGCCGACCTGGACGACGGCGGCCTGATCGAGCCGGAGGAGGAGGACGCGAGCACGACCGTTCGCGACTCCGCCACGCCGCCGCGGGACGTGGCGCTCCCGCCGGTCGTGCAGGTCGACTCGGCCCCGCCGCCCCAAGACGCGGGCACCGACGCGGTCGTGCGCGACAGCGGCACCGGGGATGGCGGCACCGGCGGCGACGCGGGCACGCCCACCGCCTGCGTGAGCCCCAACACGTGCCTCGGCGGCACGACCATGACCGGCGTCAGCGGCGACACGGGCTCACCGACGAGCCGCATCACGGGCACCACCTCGCAGTGGCTCAAGATCCGCGTGAGCGAGGACGACAGCGGCGTGCTCGGCGCGAAGCTCAAGCTCCGCCTGACGCTCACCTCGCCGAGCGCCGCCAACTTCGACATGCGCGTGTACGTGCCGAACGACGGCAGCTCGGAGAAGTGCACCGGCGCCGACCGCCAGACGAGCGCGACCGTGGGCCCCGACGTGGCCTCGGTCGAGTGGGGCGAGGGCGCGGTCGCGAACGGCGACGACGACGATCGCACGGTCACGATCGAGGTGTTCCACGTGTCGGGCACGTGCGCGGCCGGGCAGACCTGGTCGCTCCTCGCCGAGGGCAACAAGTAGCCTCGCGCCTGGGACGCGGCCCGGCGCTGGCGGGCGCGGCCTCGTCGGGTACGCTTGGGGCATGAGCCTGGACGTGAGCCCCCTCGGGGCGAACGAGGTGACGCTGTGAGCGCGGCCGCGCTCGTGACGCTGGTCACGGCGGTCACGCTGGTGGCGCTGGCGTGGCGGCTCGTCCGCGGCGCGCGG
>CAZHGG010001304.1:0-1665 GCA_964531755.1 uncultured Polyangiaceae bacterium | reverse complement strand
GCGCTCGTGGCCGCCGCGGCGACCGCAGACGAGCTCCGCGACGCCCACCTGTTCGCGCGCGCCGCGCTGGTGCGCGCCGGGCTGCGCGAGTACGTCCGTCGTGACGTCGAGAAGCTCGCGGTGCTCGAGGCGGCGCTCGCGAAGCTTGGCGAGGAAGAGTCCGATCTCACCGCGCGCGTCCTGGCCCGCCTCGCGACCGATCTCGTGATGGAGCCCACGTCGGGGGAGCGGCGCGTCGCGCTCGCAGCGCGGGCGCTGGCCATCGCGACCCGCGTCGGGAGCCCCGAGACCCTCGCGCTCGCGCTGGAGGCCCGGCTCCAGAGCGTGTACGGACCGGACACGATCGAGGAGCGCCTGGCCACCTCCGACGAGATCGTCGCGCACGCGCGGGCGCGCGGTGACGTCGATCGGGAGATCGCCGGGCGCGGCTGGAAGCTCTCGGCGCTCTTGGAGCGGGGTGAGGTGCTCGGCGCTGCTCCCCTGGCGCGTGAGCACGCGGCGCTCGGGGAAGCCCGGCGCAGCGCGGGGCCGCGCATCAACGCGCAGTCGCGCCTCGCGACGCTGGCGTTCCTGGCGGGGCGCTTCGAGGAAGGGTTCACGCACGCCACCTGGGCGCGCGAGATAGGCGCCGCCGCGGGCGACGGGGGCGCGAAGCTCCTGCACGCGGCGCAGCTCGTGCTGCCGTGCGATCTGCTCGGTCGGAGCGGGCCGCTCGAGGAGGCGATCGAGGTGCTCGCGCGCGAGGGCCCCCACGTGACGCACGCCCACGCGATCAAGGCGCTGCTCGCGATCGCCTTGATTTCACTAGGGCGCGTCGACGAGGCGAAGGCGGAGCTCGCGGCGCTCGGGGCGGCGCGCTTCGACGATCTCCCGCACGACTTCACGCGCGTCGGCGCGCTCACCGGGCTCGCGGACGCGGTCGCGCGCGTCGGCGACCGCGCCCTCGCGGCCGCCCTCCAGCCCTTGCTCGCGCCCTACGCGACCCACAACGCCATGGTGGGGACGGCGGCGTGCCTCGGCGCCGTATCGCGCTACGTCGGTCGACTCGCGCTCCTGCTCGGAGAGGAGGACGAGGCGGTCCAACACCTCGCGGCGGCGTGCGCGGAGAACCAGCGGATGTTGGCGTGGCCCTGGCACGCGTGGTCGCAGCTCGAGCTCGCCGAGGTGCTCCTTCGCCGCGGCGATCGGGAGGAGGCGCGCGCGCTCCTCGGCGCGAGCCGCGTGAGGGCCGTGGAGCTCGGGATGGCGCCACTCCTCGCGCGGCTCGACGCCCTCGAGCGCGCGCCTACCCCCGCCTCGGCAGCTCCACGCGGTCCACGACTGGCGACGCTGCGGCGGGGAGCGCGCGGGTGGTGCCTCGAGGTCGACGGCGAGACCGCGCGCCTCGCGGATCGGCGAGGCCTCGCCTACCTCGCGCGCCTCGTCGCGACGCCGGGACAGGAGGTGCACGCGCTCGAGCTGATCGCGCCGGGAGGCGCCGCCTTGCCGCGTGAAGCTGCTGCAGACGAGGTGCTGGACGCGAAGGCCAAGGCCCAGCTCCGATCGCGCCTCGCCGACCTGAGCGCCGAGCTCGACGAGGCGGAGCGACATGGGGACCCCGGGCGCGCGGCGCGGGCGCGAGCGGCGCTCGAGGCGCTCGAGGAGCACGTCGCCGCCGCGCTCGGG
>CAZHGG010001303.1:0-1667 GCA_964531755.1 uncultured Polyangiaceae bacterium | reverse complement strand
GCCCACGCTCGGGCTCGCCGAGCCCGAGCGCCGCGCCGTGCTCGAGAGCTGGCGTGACCGCGTCGGCAGCGAGTACGCGTCCGCGCGGGTCTTCGCCGCCCTCGTGCCGCAGGCCATGGCGGCCGGGCTCGACGCCGACTCGGTGCGCGCGCTCACCGAGATGGCCGCGGAGGAGCTGGACCACGCGGTGCGCTGCGCGCGCGTGGTCGTGGCGCTCGGCGGGGCGCGCGGCCTCGCCGAGTGTTCACTGCCCCCGCTCCCCGAGGTGCCCGCCCACGCCGACGCGAGCCCGCTCGAGGCGCTCCTGCGCAACGTGCTCGACGTGAGCTGCATCAGCGAGACGGTGGCCGTCGCGCTGGTTGGCAGCGAGCGCGAGCTGGCCGCCACACCCGAGCTCGAGGCGGAGCTGGCCGCCATCCTGGCGGACGAGGTCGGCCACGCCCGCTTCGGGTGGCGTCTGCTCGAGGTCGCCGTCCCCTCCCTCACGCCTCGCGAGCGCGCGCGCCTCGGCGCCTACCTGGCCTGCGCGCTGCGAGAGCGCGTGGCCCGCTTCGCGCCGTTCTTGGGCCTCCCGGCGGCCTCGCGCGCGGCGCAGTCCCTGGGGGCGCCCGCGGGCCCCGACACCTTCCACGTGTTCGTGGAGACCATCGAGCAGATCACGGTGCCGGGCCTCGAGCGGCTCGGCCTCCCTGCGCAGCGGGCATGGGCGCTCGCGCTCGGGTCGCCTTCGCGCGCCGCGTGACGCGTGACGCGGCGTGGCGGGGCCGCGCGGGCGCGAAGTTCCAGTCGACAGGGCGCCGCGGCGAGAGAATACTCGGCCCATGCGCTCCGCCGTCCGCCGCCCGCTCGCCCGCCCCCTCGCGTTGGTGCTCGCCTCCCTCTCGCTCGCCGCCCTCGCCACGGCGTGCGCCGCCGAGCTCCCGAGCGAGGATCCGTCCGTCGACTCGGAGGACGCGATCCTCGGCTCGAACTGCGAGGCCACCTTCGTGTGGCTCCAGAAAGACGCCTACAAGGAGACCGCCGGGCGCAGCTCGCCCGCGTGGCCGCCGCACACCACGACCACGCTCGACGCGTATTGCACCACGCGCGCGGCCGGGCGCCAGAAGATCGGCGGCGCGTTCCAGGCGAACTACGGCACGGAGCCGGGCGCCGTCGACAAGAACGGCAAGGTGTTCCTCGTCGAGGTCAAGCGCGAGACCGTGAAGGGCTCGAAGGACGCCATGCTGCGCCTGCTCGCGGCGTACAAGACCTGCGGCTGCAACCCCGACAAGTTCCTCAGCATGGACAAGCTGAAGGGCGACGTCGGCAACCAGCTCCTCGCCGACGTGGTGAAGACCATCGAGAACAACGCCAAGCTCACGTGCACGGCCTCGGGCGGCAAGGCGTCGCTGGTGGAGGCGCTGAAGGCCGGCGATTTCGAGAAGGCCATCGCGATCGTGCCCACGTGCACGTTCGAGGGCGGCGACCTCGGCTCCACGCTCGATCAGGCGCTCGCGGAGCTGGCCAAGGGTACGCAGAAGACCTTGGCCGACTACCACGTGTGCAACAACAACGCGGCCCTGCAGTCCGCCCTCCTCGAGGGCTTCAAGACCAAGGGCGACATCCAAGCGTGCAGCGCCTCGAGCCCGCTCTGCAGCGGCCCGAAGTGGCTCTACAACCCCTGACGG
>CAZHGG010001302.1:0-1670 GCA_964531755.1 uncultured Polyangiaceae bacterium | reverse complement strand
CCCGGCGTGGGGGGGCCGTCCATCCCGACGAGGGTGCGGCTGCCGGGCTCGCTCAGGCCCTGGCTGAGGCGCGTCGGCGCGTCGTCGGCGCGGTCGTCGTAGGGCGTCGCGCCGAGCGGGGAGGGGCGGTTGGTGCTCACGGGCGAGTCGAAGGCCACGGTGCGTTCTCCATCGAATTCGGCGGCGGGCGGCGCCTCGGCGGGCGCCGGGGCGGCGGCGAAGGGCTCGAGCTGACGCTCCACCTGCTGCGCGCTGAAGGGTCGGTCGCGCTGCTCCCGCGCGAGGAGCGACATCGTGAAGCGGACGAGGGGCTCCGGGAGCGTCGACGCGAGCGCCTCGGGGTCGCCCTCCACCTGGAGCTGGAGCCGACGCGCGGGGTCGGCCACCGGGAAGGTCGCGCGGCCCGCGAGCATCTCGTAGAGGACCGCGCCGAGCGCGTAGAGGTCGCTGCGGAAGCTCACGAGCCGCCCCGTGATCGCCTCCGGCGCGATGTAGCCCGGCGAGCCCGGGATCACCCTCCCCTCGGCGAGCCGGACGACGCGCCCCACGGCGGCGTCGAGGAGCTTCACGGCGCCGTCGGGCGCGAGGACCACGCGCTCGGGGCGCACATCGCGGTGCTGGATGCCGTGGCGGTGGAGCTCCGCGAGGGCCCCGGCGATCTTCATCGCGACCCACGCGGCCTCGCCCGGCGGGAGCGCGCCCTTGCGCTCGATGCGTGCGGCGAGCGTCTCGCCCGGCACCCGCTCGCGCGCGTACCAGGTGACCCCGGCGTCTTCGCCCGAGTCGAACACCGACGCGAGGGAGGCGTGGCGCACCTGCGCGAGCTTCTGGATCTCGCGCTTCGCCCGCTGGCGCTCGGCGGCGCTGGCGAAGGCGTCCTCCCCGAGCGCGCGCACGAGCACCGGCGCGCCCGACGCGTCCTTGCCGTCGTAGAGGCCCGCGGTGGTGCGGGGCAGCGTCGACGGCGCGAGCTGGTAACGAGACTGGACCTGTTCACTGACCTGCGGGGCCTGGGAGCTCATCGCGCGCGCACCATACTTCGCTTCTCGTCCCGATGCGACCCTCGCGCCTGCCGCATCCTTTGCGGCGCGCGGCGCGCATGCCGTGGGGCGATTCTGTCGTCCTGGGAGGGGGAAAGGCCTGCGCCTCCCCGCTCACTGCACCGTGAGCGGGAAGACGAACTCCTGGCGGGGATAGGTGAAGTTGGCGGTCCACGCGCCCACGACGCGCCCGCCGACGGAGATGGAGATCGTGGCGCTGGCGTCGGCCGCGCCGCAGAGGTCGAAGGCCGTGAGCTTGATCTCGTAGCGGCCCGAGGGGGGCGTCGGGGCGGCCCAGCGGATGTTCTCCGCGGTGGGGCGGGTGGCGGTGCACTCGCCGTTGGCGTCCATGTCCATCTGCGCGCCCGACGCCGACTGGCGGTGACCGAAGTACACCTCCTCGCCGGAGGGGTCGGTGACGCGGAGGTCGATGTCCGGCGCGCCCCGCCACGACGCGGTGATCTGGATCCCGCCGCCGAGGTAGCCGCAGTTGTTGTCGATGACCCCGTCGCAGTTGTCGTCGAGGCCGTTGCACGTCTCCGCGCGGTCGGCGGCGCACTGCTGGGTGACGGCGGCGACGCCCTCGGGCGCGGCCACCGAGCCCGTGACGGCGCCGGCGCGGCGCGGGGC
>CAZHGG010001301.1:0-1675 GCA_964531755.1 uncultured Polyangiaceae bacterium | reverse complement strand
CGACTGGGTCTTGGCGGGCGCGCGGTTGATCTCGTCGGCGAGGACGACGTTCGCGAAGACGGGCCCCGCGCGGAGCGAGAACGTGCCGTCCCGCGGCGACAGCACGTACGTGCCGGTGATGTCGGCGGGCAGCAGGTCGGGCGTGAACTGGATGCGCCGCGACGAGCACCCGAGCGCGGCCGCGAACGCCTTCACGAGGGGGGTCTTGGCGACGCCTGGCTCGCCCTGCAGCAGCTCGTGCCCCCGCGCGTGGATCGCGAAGAGCATCATGTCGGGGCCGCGGCTCGAGCCCACGTACACCTTCATGATCTCGCGCCGGAGCTCCTCGACGCGCTCGCGGGCGCCGGTGGCCTCGGGGGCCGTGAGCTGCGTCATGCGGGCTCCGCGCGGCGCGCCGCCCGGGTCCTCTCTACCTCTTCCACGATGCGCTTCACGTCGGTCGCCGCCTCCACGAGATCGCGGTCCCCGTAGGGCGGCGGGGTCGGCCCGCGCCGCGCGAGGATCAGCGTCTCGACGGTGGCCATTTTTAGCAGAACTCGCCGGAGCGCGGCGAGCCCTTGCGTGTCGAGGAGCCCGTCGCGCTCCACGGCGCGGACGAGGTCGGCCTGCGGCGGCAGGGCGTCGAGCCCGAGCGCTTGGCACAGGTCCTCCTCGAGCGCGTGCTTCAGCTCGAGCATCCCGAGGACCCGCGACGCGTGCCTGGAAGAGACGACCGCGGCGTGCCCCGCGACGCCGCCGTGGGCGATCATGGGCACGCGCCGGGTGAAGCGAGGCACCTGCACGCGGTGCAGCTTGGCGGCGCGCCGCGCCACCCACGCGAGCAGCGCGAGGCCCGCGCCGATCGCCAGCGAGAACGCCATCGCCGGCGGCATGCCCTGCGAGCGCACCTCCCGGGCGAGCTCCCGGAGGGCGTCGAGGGCGCTCGCGAGCCGCGAGTCGTCGCCGCCGAAATGGCCCTGTGACGCGAAGTCGCCGGACACGATGATGAGGCGGCCGCCGCGGGGGCCCCACGTGTCGTCCTCGAGGGCGTACCGCGTGAGGCCCCGGGCCAGCGCCTTGTTCCCCGCGTACCTCAACATCGAGTTCATCACGATCGACGGATCCGAGATCACGAGCAGGCGCCCCTTGCCCACGGCGCCCGCGACCGCCACGGGCACGTCGGCGGCGTCGGGGTCCGCGGGTCGCACCTTCAGCACCGGGGAGAGGTCGGGGTGGCGGATGCCCGTCGCGTGGTTCGTCACGACGCGCTGCACGTCCGCGACCACCGGGTGGGCGCTCGCGGGCTCGGCGAGCGCGAGGTGCGGGTTCTGCCGGAGCGACTCGGCCGGCACCGCGGGCAGGGGGATGCGCGCCATACCGAAGTGCTGCAAGAGCCCGTCCCCCTTGCCGAAATCGTCGAGCAAGAGCACGCGGCCCCCGGCCTTCATGAACTTCGCGAGCTCGCCCGAGTCGACCCCGCGCTCGGGGTGGAGCATCAGCACGGCGTCGCGCGGCTCGAGGCTGCCCAGGTCGACGCGGTCGGAGACGACCACGTGGTCGGCCCCGAGCTCGGCCCGCGCGAGCCGCACGAGCTCCGCGCAGCCCTCCCAATCAGTGCCCGCGAGCGCGAACGGCTCCGCGCGCGCCAGGCCCGGGTCGCCGACGCCGAGCGCGGCCGTCACGGCGAGCAGCGCGG
>CAZHGG010001300.1:0-1680 GCA_964531755.1 uncultured Polyangiaceae bacterium | reverse complement strand
CGCGGCGATCTCCCCCGCGCCCCCCCCCGGCCCGGCCCCGCCGCGCCCGCCCGGGCCGCGCGGCGGCCCGCGGCCCCGGGGGACCGCGCGGGGGCCGCCGTCGCGCCCCGACCCCGGGTCGAACACGTAGGTGAGCGGGACCCGCGCGCCGTGCAGCGTGAGCGCGTCGGGGTAGTCGGCCTCCGAGAGGGACCGGTCGCCGAGGAGCACGTCTTCGACGCGGAGCACGAGGGCGCGCGGGTCCTCGCGCTCCGCGGTCGCGATCCACGCCTCGAAGGCCTTCCCGTCGCGCACGTCCTCGGGGACGCGCGCGTCGAAGAAGGCGAGCAGGGCGTCGTCGTCCGCGAGCATGTCGCTGCGGCGCGCCTTCGCGCGGAGGCGCGCCACCTCGTCGAGGAGCGCGCGGTTCCTCCGGGCGAACGCGCCCTTGGTCTGGTATTCGCCGCGGACCAGCGCGTGATCGAGGAACATGAGGCGCGCCCGGGCGGGCTCCACGTCCGCGTAGTCGACGGCGCGGTCGCGGAAGAGCGTGAGCCCGAACAGCGTCACCTGCTCCTTCACGCGGGCCTTCGCCGCCCGCTCGGACCAGTGAGGCTCGCCGTACGAGCGCTTCAAGAGGTGCGCACCCGCGGTGAGGAGCCACTCGGGCTCGAGCCGCGCCACGCCACGCGCGAAGAGCTGCGACGTCTCGACGAGCTCGTACGCCATGACCCACGCGGGGCTCTTCTTCGCCAGGGCGGACGACGGGTGCACGACGAAGCGCGTCTGCTTGGCGCCCATGTACACGCGCGCCTCGGGGTTCCACTGCCCCACCTTCGACAGCAACCCGGTGAGGAGCGCCTGGTGGAGCCCGTCGGTGGGATCGGCCGCGTTCGGCGCGCGCGTCGGGGGCGGGCCGCCTTGCGTGCCCGCGCGGGGGCGCCGCGCCTCGCTTGGCCGCCTCGCCGGCTGCGCGGCGAGTCGCTCGGCGGCGCGCGGCGTCGAGCCGTCCGTGAGCTCGCGCGCGACCTCCTCGAGCTGGCGGTGCACCTCGAGCCACTCGCGGACGCGCACGTAGGAGAGGAGGCTCTCTTTGCACGTGCGACGGAGCTGGGCGCGACCCTTGGCGTCTGCCTCGCGGACGAACTCGAACAGCCGCAGCAGGCCCACGAAGTCGGAGCGCTCGTCGCGGAAGCGCCGGTGCAGCTCGTCCGCCCGCTGCTGGGCCTCTCGTGGGCGCTCGCGCGGGTCTTGGACGGAGAGGCCCGCCGCGACGATGAGCACCTCGCGGAGGCACCCAAGCTCGAGCCCGGCGAGAATCATCCGACCTATTCGCGGGTCGACGGGGAAGCGCGCCAGGCGCGCCCCGAGCGGCGTGAGCTCGCGGTGGGGGCCGAGCGCGCCGAGCTCGTCGAGCACGCGGTAGCCCTCGGTGATGGCGCGCGGCGCCGGCGGGTCGAGGAACGCGAAGCTCTCGAGCTCGCCGAGGCCGAGGGCCTTCATCCGCAAGATCGCCCCGGCGAGCCCCGTGCGCTTGATCTCGGGGTCGGTGAACGCGGGCCGCGCCGCGTAGCTCGCCTCGTCGTAGAGGCGCACGCACACGCCCTCGCGCACGCGGCCGCAGCGCCCCTTGCGCTGCTCGGCGCTCGCCTGCGAGATCGCCTCCACGTGCAGCGAGGTGGTGCCGGAGCGCCCCTCGTA
>CAZHGG010001299.1:0-1682 GCA_964531755.1 uncultured Polyangiaceae bacterium | reverse complement strand
AGGCCGGGCCACGCGCGCACGCCGAGGCGACCCACGTGCAGCGCGACGCGCGCGGCGAGCGCACCGCGGCCTCGCGCGAGGTGCTGGCGCTGTTCGGGCTGTGAGCGGTCCAGAAACGCCGACCGAGCTCGCTCGCCCGAAGCGTCGCGGAGGGCCCGCCCCGGCCTGGACAGGTGCTCGCCTCGCATGAGGTGCTAGAGTGCCGCCCATGTCGCCGAAACAGTGGGTGGTGGTGGGGGGCTCGGTCGCGCTCGCGGCCTGGGCGGGGCATACGGTCGTCGGGTGTGTGGGCTCCGATCCCGTGGCGTCGAGCGACGCCGCGCCGAGCACGACCGCCACGACGCCGCCGACGAGCGGTCCGCCCGGCAGCAAGCCGAACGGCCAGGCCTGCGCGGCGCCGACCGACTGCCAGTCGAGCCAGTGCGTCGACGGCGTGTGCTGCGCGAGCGCCTGCAGCGGCAAGTGCGAGGCCTGCAACCTGCCCGGCAAGGCGGGGCAGTGCGAGCCCATCCCCGAGGGCGAAGACCCCGCGAACGACTGCCCGACGACCCCGCTCGCCCCGGTCGACGCCGGGGTGATCGACGACGACGCGAGCGCCGACGCCGCCGGGGTCATCAACCTCCCCGAGGCGGGCGTCACGGCGGACGACACGAAGTGCGCTGGCAAGTGCGACGGCAAGCGCGCGTGCGCGTTCCCAGGGCCGAAGAAGCGCTGCGGCTCCTCGTTCTGCAACTCCTCCACCGACGAGGGGCGCACCGCGTGCGACGGCGCGGGCCACTGCCTGCTCGGCCTCGAGGCTTGCGACTCGTACTCGTGCACGCCAGGCGATCCCACCTGCAAGACCACGTGCACGTCGCCCAGCGACTGCCTCCCCACGCACTACTGCGCGGGCACGGGCTGCAAGCCGCGCCTCGGCAACGGCACCGTCTGCCAAGCCGGGCCGCAGTGCACCTCGGGGTTCTGCGTGAACAACGTGTGCTGCGAAGACGCCTGCGACGTCACCGGCGGCTCGTGCAGCTCGCCCGGCAATGTGGGCAAGTGTGTGTGTCCCGCGTGCCCGAGCGGCGGGGCGTGCACGCTCTGGTACCGCGACAAGGACAACGACGGCTTCGGCGACAAGGACGGCACGGTGGCCAACGGCAACGCGGCGCCGGGCTGCATCGCGGGGCCCGCGCCCGTGGCGGGCTTCGTGAAGGACAACACCGACTGCGACGACGGCAACAGCAGCGTCAAGCCCGGCCAGACCGCGTACTTCACCACGCCGCGCGCGAACGGCTCGTTCGACTACAACTGCAGCGGCACCCTCGAGAAGGAGATCCCGACCTACGTCGGCGGCTCGTGCGGCTACTGCGCGCTCGACCGGGGCGTGTGCGACCTGAAGACCACGTGCTCCACGGCGCGCTCGCAGTCGTACCACGGCTGCATCAACTTCTCGCTGTTCGGCGCCCCGACGTGCAAGAGCAGCGCGCAGGGGGCGTTCCACTCCACCGTCGCGTGCGGGGCCACGGGCACGTACTACACGTGCGGCGCGTGCTCCATCGCCGGCGGCACGGCCACCTACACGACCTCCGCGAAGGCGCAGGGCTGCCACTGAGCCACGCGCGCCCGGCGGGGCGTGGTCGTCCTCGGGCGGGGCGGCCTGCCGCGTCCCGGCGGCGGGGCCTCGCCGCGGCGGGGCTCGC
>CAZHGG010001298.1:0-1683 GCA_964531755.1 uncultured Polyangiaceae bacterium | reverse complement strand
GCCACCGCCTCGGCGCGGCGCGGCAAGGAGCGCGCGGCGTGAGTGCTCAGCTCCGGTTCGGCCCCACGAGCCCGAGGCTCGCGGCGCCCGCGACGAGCTTCTCTTTCACGGCCCGGAAGCGCTCGCGCAAGTCGGCGATCGCCCGCTTGCGCGCGGCGGGGTCGCTCGGCGCCGCGCTCGCCCCGTCGCCGAGCACGTCCGCGAGCTCTTCCCACGAGAGCTTCTTGTCGACCCGCAGAATGAGCAGCTCGCGCTCCTCGGGGGCGAGGGAGGCGCGGAGCGCCTCGAGATCGTCGCGCGGGGTCGGTGGCAGATCTTCGTAGATCTGGTCGATGACCTGGGAGACCGCTTGGTCGAGGTCTCGCGCGCGCGCGCCTCCCTCCCGTCGAAACCGCGCTGACGCCTCCCTCGCGACCGCGTAGGCGTGCGTTCGGAGCGGCGCGCGCGGCGGGTCGGACAAGGACAGCGACGCCCAGAAGCGCTCGCTGAAGAGCGCGAACACCTCGGCCGCTTCGGCGGCGTCGCGGTGGAGGGCCACGAGGAAGCCGTGGATCTCTGGGCCGTAGCCCGCGAGCGCGGTCGCGGCGGCGCCGTCGGAGTCTCCCTCGTCCAGTCGGCGGCGCGTCTCCCGCTCGATCTCGGCGCGCGCCTCGGCGGGGTCGTGTGGCGGCCGCACCGACGCCGCGGTCGCCGCGAAGGCGTCGGCGGCGACGGTGGCGACTGGAAGCGCCACGGGGGCGTCGGCGACGTGCGGCGGGCGGGCGAGCAGGCGGTGGATCTTGGCGACCTGGGCGCGCGCGACCTCGCGCGTGGGGGCGTGTTCGACGAAGGTCACGAGCGCGTCGGCGACGAGGTCCACCGAGGCGAGGCGCTTCGCGACGTCGACCTCGAGGCACCGGTCAATCAGCGCGTCGAGCGCGTCGAGCGCGCCGGACGGGAGCGACGTCGCGGGGAGGTGGTCTCGGACGGGCCGCCGCTTGCCGTCGAGCACCGCGAAGAAGACCGCCATGGCGGTGTCTCCCTGGAAGGGGAGCTGGCCGGTCACGAGCTGATAGAGAATGACCCCGAGCGCCCACACGTCCGCGCGCGCGTCGCAGCTCTTCGCGTCGCGCACCTGCTCGGGCGCCATGTAGTGCACCGAACCGAGGCTCGTCGCCGTCTGCGTGAGCAGCTCGCCCTCGTCCAGGGCCTTGGCGATGCCGAAGTCGAGCACCTTGACGACCGGGACGCCGTCGGGCCGGTGCGCGAGGAAGATGTTGGCGGGCTTCAAATCGCGGTGGATGATGCGCGCGGCGTGGGCCTCGGCGATGGCCTCGCACGTCTGCAAGAGGTACGTCGCCGCCTCCACCAGCGGGAGCTTGGCGCGCTTGGCGAGGACCGCCTCGAGGTCGTCGCCCTCCAGGTACTCCATCACCAGGTAGGGCGCGCCGTTCTCCAGGGTGCCGACGTCGAGCACCCGCGCCACGTGCTCTGTGCGGAGCCGCGCGAGCGCGCGCGCCTCGCGCGCGAACCGCGCGACGAAGCCAGGACGCGCGAGCGCGTCTTCGTGCAAGAACTTCAGCGCGACAGGTTGGGCGAGCAAGAGGTGCGTAGCGCGGACGACGATGCCCATGCCCCCGGCGCCGAGGACGCTCTCGACGCGGTATTTCCCCGCGAGGACCTCCATGGGCTTGACGGGATTCA
>CAZHGG010001297.1:0-1683 GCA_964531755.1 uncultured Polyangiaceae bacterium | reverse complement strand
GGGGGATACGCGGGCGGCGGCGGCGAGCCCGGCGCGCCCGGCGGCACCACGACGGGCGGGGGTGCGCCCGCGCCGGGCGTGAGCGCCAGCGTGACCGAGCGGGTCTCCTTCTCCTTGATGGTGACGTCGAGCGCGCTCGGCGCGTAGCCGTCGGCCTTCGCCGAGAGCTTGGCGACGCCGGGGTTCACCGGCCGCGCGACGCCGAGCAGCTCGACCGGGATGAGCACGTCGTTCACGACGACCTGCAGGTTTCGCAGGCCCTCGGGCTTGGGCGAGAGCTCGATCTTCAGGCTCGGGATGCGCGCGCGCACGCCCGGCAGCTCGGCGGCGGCCTGGGTCTTCGCCTGCACGAAGACGTCGGGGGCGCCGGGGGCGAGCTGCACGCGCTTGAGGGTCTCGTAGGTCTCCGCGGCCTCGACGAGCTTGCCGGTGAGCACCTGGCACTGCGCGATGTGCATGAGGTGCGTGGGCGCGTCGTACAGGCTCTGGGCCTTTTGAAAGAGCACGAGCGCGTCGGCGGGGCGCCCCGCGTCTTGCGCCTTCACGCCGTCGGCGAAGAGGACGCGGGCGGCGGCCTTCTTCTCGGCCTCGGAGAGCTGGGCCTGGGCCGCGGCGCGCCGAGGCGCGAGCGAGGCCGCGGCGGTGAGGAGCGCGAGGGCGAGCGTGGCGTGACGGAGGGGGCGTCGCATGGGCATCCTGGTCGAGCGATTCGAGGCGGGCGCGCGGCCGAGGCCACGGGACGCGCGGTCGTGGCTGGTCGAGCCGGCCGCGCCGAGCCTACACTAGGCGGCCGTGGAAGGCATGGGACAGGAGCATCGCGACGCGCTCGTCGCGCGGGCGGCCTCGGCGATCGCGTCGGCGCGGGCGCTCGTCATCACGGCGGGCGCGGGGATGGGCGTGGACTCCGGGCTGCCCGATTTTCGAGGCGACGAGGGCTTCTGGCGCGCGTACCCGCCCTTCCGCGCGCTCGGCCTCCGCTTCGTCGACCTCGCCAACCCGCGCTGGTTCGCCTCCGACCCGGGGCTCGCGTGGGGCTTCTACGGGCACCGCCTCGCGCTCTACCGCGAGACGACGCCGCACGACGGCTTCCAGGTGCTGCGGCGCTGGGCCGCGCGCGCGGGCCGCTCTTTCGTGTTCACGTCGAACGTCGACGGCCAGTTCCAGCGCGCCGGCTTCGACGAGGCGGCCATCGTCGAGTGCCACGGCAGCATCCATCACGTGCAGTGTACACGCGAGTGCGGCATGCCGCTCCACAGCGCCGAGGGGCTGTCGATCGAGCTCGACCCGTCGACCCTCCGCGCGCGCCCGCCGTGGCCCGCGTGTCCGCGCTGCGGCGGTCTGCTGCGGCCGGCGATCTTGATGTTTGGCGACGGCTCGTGGGACGGATCGCGCACGGAGGCGCAGGAGGCGAAGCTCGCCGCGTGGCTCGAGGAGGCGAAGGCCGCGCGCGAGGCCGAGCGAGGCGAGCGCGGCGCGCCGCCCGAGTGGGTGATCGTCGAGTGCGGCGCCGGCACCCACGTGCCCACGGTGCGCGGCTTCTCGGAGGGCCTGGCCCGCGCGTACGAGGCCACGCTCGTGCGCATCAACGTGCGCGAGCCCGAGGTGCCTAGCGCGCGGCGCGGCCGGCCGCCGCACGTGGGCCTCGCCCTGGGGGCGCGCGAGGCCCTCCGCGCGATCGACGCG
>CAZHGG010001296.1:0-1685 GCA_964531755.1 uncultured Polyangiaceae bacterium | reverse complement strand
TGACCGCGTGCTCCGCTCTCAGCCGGAAGCGGCCGTGGAGGTAGGCGGCCACGAGCGGGAAGAAGTCGCGTTCGGTGAGGAACCGCGTTGGATACTGATCCGCAACGTCAATGAGGGCGGCACCGAGCTGTTCCACGTCCACGATCGTGCATTGCTTCGACGCCGATATCTCCGCGGTATTCTTTTTCGCCATCGGTCGCGACCTGCTTTCCGAGATTCGGTGGATAGACTACCGGTCGCGCGGGTGCATGTACACAGCGCATGCTGCGGGCGGCGTCCCTCGCCGCTGCCCCTGGTCACGACAACTCTCTCATGGCGCGCGCGAGCTGCTCGTCTCGTCGCCCGGGCACTGCCCAAGAGCGCATCGAGGCCGGCGCGGGACGCCGACGGGCGGGCGCGGGACACGGTCGGCTCGACCCTCGGGCGCTGCGGGCATATCACGTCGCCCAGAGTGGGTAGTAACGCCGGTCCTCGCGCGGGTCGCGCGCCACTCACGGCAGCGCCCCGCTACGGCTCGCGGACCGAGGGCATGAGGTCCTCGATCATGCGGTAGAACGAGCCGTCGTGGCCGGGGCGGCGCCGCGACTGCGCCTGCTCGTCGCTGAGCGACGCGCGCACGCGGAGGGCCTCGGCGCGGAGCTCCGCCGCCGTCGCCCACCGCAGCTCGCGATCGTAGGCCAGGGCCTTGTCGACGAGGTGGGTGAGGGCCCGCGGCGCCTCGGGCGCGACCGAGGCGAGCGAGCGCGCAGGCTCCGTGGCCGCGGCGAACCACGCCGAGTAGTCGTCTTTGCCCTCGTGGATGCGCTCGCCCACGAGGCACTGGAAGAGCACCGCGCCCAGCGAGAAGACGTCGGCCCGGCCGTCGACCACGCTCGCGCCCTGGGCCTGCTCGGGCGCCATGTACGCGGGCGTGCCGAGCAGCGCGCCGGCGGCCGTCTTCATGGCGATCGCGCGGCTCTTGCCCACGCCGAAGTCGAGGAGCTTCACGCCGCTCTCGGTGAGGAACACGTTCGGCGGCTTGATGTCGCGGTGCACGATGCCCGCGCCGTGCACCTGGCTCAGCGTGTCGGCGAGGGCGATGGCGATGGCGAGCGCGTCGCCGATCGTGAGGCAGCCCTCCTCCGCCAGGCGCTCCTCGAGGGTCTGCCCCGCGAGCAGCTCCATGACCAGGTAGGGGCACCGATCGACCTCGGACACGCCGTCGTCGGTGACCAGGCAGACGCCGGGGTGCTTCACGCTGTTGGCGAGGTACGCCTCTTCGAAGAACCGCGCGACCGCCACGTCGTCGGCGGTGAGCGGGCGGTGGAGGATCTTCATCGCGAAGCGCGCGCCGGCGTCGTCGACCACCGCGTACACCGTGGCCATCCCTCCGAGGCCGATGATGCTCTCGACGAGGTATTTCCCCACGCGCGTGCCGACGCGCCGGTCTTTGGTCTCGGTTGTCGCCATGTGTCCTCGAGCTGCCTGGAGGCGTGAGGCTACCACCGTTCCGCGGCGCGACGCGGGCGGGCTTACCCGCGCCGCTCGAGCACGCGGTAGAGCCCCTGGCGGCTCAGGCCGAGCGCGCGCGCGGCCTCACGCTTGTTGCCGTCCGCCGCGGCGATGGCGCGGCCGACGAGCTCGCGCAGCTCGGCCTCGTGGCGCGCGCGGAGGGCCGCGAGGGTGGTCTCGGCGAGCTCGCGCTC
>CAZHGG010001295.1:0-1686 GCA_964531755.1 uncultured Polyangiaceae bacterium | reverse complement strand
CACGGCGGGGTGCGCGAGGCCCGTCACGACGCCACCCGCTGCGCGAGGCGCTCGGCGGCGAGCACGCGGGCGCCGCTCGGCGTCCCCGCGCGATCGGCCACGGCGTCCACCAAGACGGCAGCCACCGCCTCGGGCCGAAGCAAGGTCGCGCGATCGGCGTCGGGCAGCGCGTCGGCGTGCATCCGCGTGTCCATCTCGCCGGGGTCCACCGTGAGCACGCGCACGTCGCTCCCCTCGAGCTCGACCGCGAGGGTCGCGGCGAGGTGATCCTGCGCGGCCTTCGACACCCCGTAGGCGCCCCAGCCGGGGTAGGGCGTGACCGCCGCGTCGGAGCTCACGAACACGAGCGCGCCTCCGCCGCGGACCAGCATGCCGGCGCCCACCGCCTTGGCGAGGCGGAACGGCCCCACGAGGTTGGTCTCGAGCACGTGGGCCAGGTCCTCGCACTCGGTGTCGAAGAGCAGCGGCATGGGCAGCGGCCCGAGCGTGCTCGCGCACATCACGAGGAGCTCCGCCGGCCCGACGAGCTCGCTCGCCGCCTGCACGAGCGGGACGACGTGGTCCTTGCGGGACACGTCGAAGACGAGGGCGTGGGCCTCGCCGCCCGCCGCCCGGATCGACGCCGCGACCTCCGCGAGCTCGCTCGCCGTCCGCGCCACCAGCACCACCCGCGCGCCGCGTCGGGCGAGGTCACGCGCCACCTCCGCGCCCAGCCCACGCCCCGCGCCCGTCACGATCGCCGCCGCTCCGCTCAACTTCATGGTCGCCTCCATGCCACCAGCGTGCGGCCGCCACGCCACAGGAGTGGCGCGCGCGCCAATGAATTGGAATGTGTCCAACGGACCGGCGCGTTTGGCTTGCGTCTCGGCCACCCACTCGGGAGACTCGGGCCATGAGCGACGACACGCCCCTCGCGTCCCTCTCGGCGCGCCTCGCGGCGAACGTCCGCGCCCTCCGCGAGCGCACCGGCCTCACCCAGGCGAAGCTCGCCGCGCGAGCAGGCCTGCCGCGCGCCACGTGGGCCCACCTCGAGTCGGGCGCCGCCAACCCGACGCTCGCCGTGCTCGACGCCGGCGCGCGCGCGCGCCAGGTCTCCCACGAAGAGCTCGGCGCGCAGCCGCGCGGCGACGCCTCGTACTTCCCGCGCGAGGAGCTGCTCGTGCGGCGGCGGGGCGACGCCGAGATCCGCAAGCTGCTGCCAGAGCCCCTGCCAGGCGTGGAGATCGACCGCTTCGCCTTGCCCGCAGGGGCGCGGATGACGGGCGTGCCGCACCTCGAGGGCACGCGCGAGTTTCTCACCTGCGAGGCGGGCGAGCTGACGCTCGTGGTCACCGGCGAGACCTACCGCCTGCGCGAGGGCGACGTCGCGTCGTTCCGCGGCGACCAGCGGCACTCGTACGCGAACCAGGGGGCCAAGCCGGCGGTGGGCTACTCCGTCGTGCTGATGGTGCGCTGAGCCGCCACGCTCGCTGCATCCTACACGCTCTCCCCGCGACGCGGGGCCAGGCGCGGTTGGTGTACGCTGGCGCGTGATGCGCCCCCCTCTCCCTCGCTCGTTCTCTCCGAAGCTCCCCGGGGTCCTCCCGCTCGCGGCGCTCCTCTCGCTCGCGGCCTGCGGCGAGCCGCCGCCGCCGCCGCGCGCCCCCGAGCCGCCGCCCACGCCTGCCGCGACGCCCGCGCCCAGCC
>CAZHGG010001294.1:0-1690 GCA_964531755.1 uncultured Polyangiaceae bacterium | reverse complement strand
CTCGGCGACGTCGGCCAGAATGCGTCGGGCGCGCTCGAGGTAGCGCGCGCCGGCGTCGGTCAGCGTGACCGATCGCGTGGTCCGCTGGAGCAGGCGGGCGCCGAGGCGGTCCTCGAGCGCGGCGATCATGCGCGTCACGGCGGGCGGGGACAGGCCGAGGCGACGCGCGGCCTGCGCGAACCCCCGCAGGTCGGCGACGACGACGAAGACGCTCATGGCTTCCAAGCGGTCCATCTCATTATTTCAGTTCACGCAATGGTGTTCTGTCAATCACGCTCATTGTTGCGAGGCTCCTGGCGGCCCATGTTGCTGGGGCGACGGTCGAACACCTCGACCGCCAGACCCAACGAAGGAGTCCGCCATGTCCCGTATCCCGACGCCCGCCACGATCGACGCCTCGCCCGCCGCCTCCCACCGCGCTCTCGAAGGGGTGCAGCGGCAGCTCGGCAGCGTGCCCAACCTGTTCCGTGTCGTCGCCAACAGCCCCGCCGCGCTCGAGGGGTACCTCGGCCTCAACGCCGCGCTCGGCAAGGGTCGCATCGACGCCCCGACGCGCGAGCGGATCGCCCTCACCGTCGCCGAGCTGAACGGCTGCGAGTACTGCCTCTCGGCGCACGCGTACCTCGGCAAGAACCTGGCGAAGCTCGACGACGCGGAGCTCCGCCGAAACCAGGAGGGCTCCTCGTCGGACCCGAAGGCCGCCGCCGCGCTGCTGTTCGCGACGAAGCTCGTGCGAGCGCGCGGGCACGTCACCGACGCCGACGTGGCGGCCGTCAAGCGCGCGGGCTACGACGACGCGCAGGTGGTCGAGATCGTCGCGCACGTGGCCCTCAACACGCTGACCAACTACGTCAACAGTGCCCTGGCGACCGAGCTCGACTTCCCCAAGGTGTCGCCGCTCGGCGTCTCGGTCGAGGAGCGTCCCGTCGCCCACGCCGCGCTCAGCTGAAGCTCGGCGCCATCGACGGAGTGGACCCACACCTCGCGGAGGACGCCGTGGCAGAGACGACGAAGGTGGCGAGCGACGTCGCCTTCACCCCCGCGGTGAAGGCCATTCAGGAGCGCAAGGGCTCGCGCGGGGCCTACGCGCGCATGGAGCGCGGGGCGGGCTGGAGCACGGCGATTGACGAGGACCTCGCGGCCTTCATCGCCGCGCAGCGGAGCTTCTTCCTCGCGACGAGCAGCGCCGACGGTCAGCCCTACATCCAGCACCGCGGCGGCCCGCCCGGCTTCCTCCACGTGGTCGACGACGCGACCCTGGCGTTCGCCGACTTCCGTGGAAACCGGCAGTACATCTCCCAGGGCAACCTGAGCGAGAACCCCAAGGTGCACCTCTTCCTCATCGACTATGCGCGCCGACAGCGGGTGAAGATCTGGGGCGAGGCGCGCGTGGTGGAGGGAGACGCGCGACTCCTCCGCGAGCTCACGCCCCCGGACTACGACGCGCGCGCAGAGCAGGCGATCGTCATCCGGGTGGCGGCCTGGGACGCGAACTGCCCTCAGCACATCCCGCAGCGGCTCGAGGCGAGCGACGTCGCGCGGGCCCTCGCCGACCGCGACGAGAAGATCGCGGCGCTCGAGCGGGAGGTGGCCCGCCTCAGGCGCGGCACCTGAGCCGCGGCCGCGGAGGCCGAGCGCGCCGCGGCACGCCTGCTTTGACGCCCGCGCGCGCCGCTCGGTATCCTCGCCT
>CAZHGG010001293.1:0-1697 GCA_964531755.1 uncultured Polyangiaceae bacterium | reverse complement strand
CGCGGCGGCTCGGCCGACACGCCGAGCACGCGCGCCGCGACCTCCGCGCTCCCGCGGTCTCTCTCGGCCGCGAACGGCGCGAGCGCCGCCGCGAGCTCCGCCACACTCTGGAAGCGGGCGCCCCGATCTTCGCGCAGGCACCGCGCGACCACCTCCTCGAGGCCGGCGGGCAAGGCGCGCAGCTCGAGGATGGGGCGCGGCTTGTTCGCGAGGACCGCGATGATCACGGCGGGCGCGCTGTCGCCCGTGAACGGCTGCGTGCCCGTGAGCAGCTCGTAGAGGATGACCCCGAGCGACCAGATGTCCGCGCGGTGGTCGATGCCCTTGGGATCGGCGAGCTGCTCGGGTGACATGTAGAACACGGTGCCCATCACCGTGCCGGTGCCCGTGAGCGCGATGGCCGAGGCGTCGACTGACCGCGAGATGCCGAAGTCAAGCACCTTGACTATTGCGCGCTTGTCCGGCTGGACCGCGAGGAACAGGTTCGCGGGCTTCAGGTCGCGGTGAACCACGTGCGCGGCGTGGGCCTCGGCGAGGGCCTCGCAGGTCTCGAGGATGTAGCGGACGGCGTCCTCGACCTCGAGCGGGCCCTTGTTCTCGAGCTCGCGCCCGAGGTCGTGCCCCTCCAGGTACTCGAGCACCATGAACGGCGCGCCGTCGTCGAACTGGGAGACGTCGATCACGCGCGCCACGTGGGGCCCGCGGAGCTTCGCGGCGATGCGCGCCTCCCTGGCGAAGCGCTCGACCACCTCGGCGTTCCCGAGCGCCGCGGGCAGCAGGTACTTGATGGCGACGCGCTGGTCGAGCTGGACGTGCGTCGCCGCGACCACGACGCCCATGCCGCCGACGCCGAGCACGCGCTCGACGCGGTACTTGCCGGCGAGCACGGTCCCCGGCTCGGGCGCGGCAGGGGCCGAGCTCACGGGGCGCACACCGCGGGCGGGGCCACGCTGTACACGCCGCCGCCAGCGTCCTCCGCCGCGAACACGGTGAAATACACGGTCTCCTTCCCGGCCGACTCGGTGCGGACGGCGACACCGAGCGCCGCGCCCGACGCCGCGAGCACCCCGCCCTCCGTGCGTGAGCCGGTCGTCGCGTACTCGAGGCCCGATTCGCCTGTAAAGTACACACACTTCGCGCCAGCGGCGAGGCCGCGCGCGTAGGTCGCCGTGCCGAACCGCAGCGGTCGCGAGAGCAGAGAGGGTCTGAACAGGTTGATGCTGAACGTGCCAGGCGTCGCGCGCGCGGGGATCTCGTGGACGCCGTTGTCGGCGAGAGCGTACGCCTTGAAGTTGTTCGACGACGTCGAAGGATCGAACGCGATCGCCTGAAAGGCACCGCCTTCCACCTGGAGCGGCGTGTCGCAGGTCGGCTCGGCCACGAGGCACAGCTGCATGGTGCCCCTCCCGCCCACGAGCGCGATCTCGCCCGCGGCGGCGATGGCGCTGCTCTCCGGCCTGCTCCCGAGCGAGAGCGGGGGGTTGCCGCCAGGGGAGTAGAAGGCGCCGGTCGCCGTGGCCCAATAGGCGGTGTTGCCCGCGGCCGCCACGTCGACGGCCGCGACGGGCGCCTCGAGGAGCTGTTGCTGCGGGGGCTGGAGGAACCCGCGCGTGCCGTCCGCGGCGACGAGGCCCACCTGCCCGGCCGCGAGGCGCCAGGCGAGCCGCGGTGCGCCGCTCCCCGCGTCGGCCTCGCCG
>CAZHGG010001292.1:0-1700 GCA_964531755.1 uncultured Polyangiaceae bacterium | reverse complement strand
CGTGCTCGTTCGACCCGGCCTACCGTGACACCCCCGACGCGCGCGAGGGCTGCGTCGAGGGCGCGCTCGCGTGCGAGGGTGGGCGCCTGCTCGCGTGCACCGGCGGCGCCTTCTCCCCGCGAGACGACTGCGCCGCGCGCGGCCTCGTCTGCTCGGCCCGCCTCGGGGCGTGCGCCAAGTGCGATCCTGGCACGACGCGCTGTCAGGGCGCCGACGTGCTCACGTGCGACGCGAGCGGCGCGAGCGAGGCGCGCGCCGAGACCTGCGACGCCACGAAGAAGCTGGCGTGCAGGCGCGGCGGCTGCGTCGACCTCTGCCGCGAGGCCGAGCAGGTCCGCTCGAACGTGGGGTGCGAGTACTGGGCGGTCGACCTCGACAACGCCGTCGTCAGCTCGGGGAGCGCCGCCGCGCAGCAGTTCGCGGTGGTCGTCTCGAACCCGCAGCCCGACCTGCCCGCGAAGATCGTCATCGAAGAGGACACGGCGAAGCCGGGCGAGCCGCCCCGCGTGCGCGTCGTGGCCACGGGCACCGTAACACCTCGGAATCTCGAAACATTCAAGCTCGGCCCCAAGGAGGTCGACGGCTCACCGGAGGGCGCCTTCGACACCGGCCCGGGCACCGCCCTCACGCGAGGCGGGTTCAAGATCACGAGCGACGTGCCCATCGTCGCCTACCAGTTCAACCCGCTCGAGAACGTGAACGTGTTCTCGAACGACGCCTCGCAGCTCTTGCCCGTGGCGGCCCTCACCGGCAGCGCGCAGGGCGGCTACGTCATCGCGGGGTGGCCGCAGACCATCGCGAAGAGCGAGAACCCGGCCACGAACTTCGGCGCCGACCTGCGCGCCTTTCTGGCCGTCGTCGCGACGCGTCCGGACACGCGTGTCACCGTGAAGACGACGGCGCGCATCGTGTCCGGAGGGCCGTCGCTGCTGCCCGCGGGGGTCCCCGTGGGCGGCACGGTGGAGCTCACCCTCCAGCCCTTCGAGGTGCTCAACCTCGAGACCGGCGACTTCAACGCCGACTTCACCGGCACGGTGGTCACCTCGGACAAGCCCGTCGTCGCGTTCCCGGGGAGCGAGGCCTCCGACGCGCCCTTCTTCGCCTCCCTCGCGGAGCGCCAGTGCTGCGCCGACCACCTCGAGGAGCAGGCCGTGCCGACCCGCGCCGTGGGCAAGCGCTACGTGCTCGGGCGCGTGCCGAACCGCTCGCGCGCCGTGGCCGCGGCCGGCGGCGCGGTGGGCCCCTTCAACGAGCCCGAATACTACCGGGTGGTCGCCGTGAACCCGGGCAAGACCAAGGTGAAGACCACCCTCGGGCCGCCGTACGCCGAGCTCGTCCTCGACGGCGTGGGCGCGAACGTCACGCTCACCGCCACGCGCGACGCCGTGCTCGAGGCCGACGGGCCGGTGATCGTGGCCGACGTGCAGGTGAGCCAAGACGGCGCCGGCGTGCCGCGGGGGCTCCCCGGGGGTGATCCGAGCCTCACGTTCTTGCCGCCCATCGAGCAGTGGCGCTCCGACTACGTGCTGCTCACGCCCGACAAGTACGCGTTCGACTTCCTCGTCATCAGCTCCCCGCGGGCCGCGCAGGTGTTCCTCGACGGCGCCCCCGTGAGCGCCGCCACGTGCGAGGTGGGCGGCACCGACGGCAAGGGCGTCGAGACCTCGCCCTTCCTGGTGTACCGCTGCCAGCTCTCGTTC
>CAZHGG010001291.1:0-1705 GCA_964531755.1 uncultured Polyangiaceae bacterium | reverse complement strand
GGAGGGGCGGTCGCCGCTGCGCCCCCGCCCTCGCCGGCGGCCTCGGCCGCGCTCGGCTGCGCGCGGCGGTGCGGGCGCCCGTGGCACCGGCTCCCCGGGATCGCTGATCGTGAACCCGGGGAGGTCCTCCGGGAAGCCATCGGCGCCGGCGTCGGCGAGCGCGGGTTCCGCGTCCGCGGGCTCAGGGTCTCCGGCCTCGCCGTCGTCCTCGTCGTCGTCCTCGTCGTCCGCGGCGAGGAGCGCCTCCGGAGCGGCGGCGGCCTCGTCGCTGTCGGGCGCCTCGTCGAAGTCGTCGGCGGGCGCGCCCTGGAGCTCGGGCTGCGACGCGTCGGTGAGCGCGGCCACGTCCCCGAGCGAGTCGTCGCGCGCGTCCGCCGGCAGGGCCGCCTCGGAGCCGAGGTCGAGCTCCACGTGGGAGCCCGCGTCCGGGGGCGCCACGGGGGGGCCCGCCTCGGACACCGCCGAGACCGCCGTGATCGGCGCCTCGTCGTCGTCGTCGTCGCCCTCGTCGCCGCCGCCCTCGCCTTCGCCTTCGCGCGCGACGTCGGCCTCGACCACCCGCGCCTCGCCGCGCGCGTGCTTCCGCCCGCCGGCGAGGTACGCGTCGAAGTCGTCCGGGCGGATCAAGTCCTCGACGTGGAGGAACGCCGCCCGCTCCTGCCCGATGTCGATGAACGCCGCCTGCAGGCCAGGCAGGACGCGCGTGACCTTGCCGACGTAGACGTTGCCTACCGTGCTTGCGTCCGCTCCGCTGCGCTCGATGTGGAGCTCGGCGATGATGCCGTCTTCGATGAGCGCGGCGCGGGTCTCGCGCACGTCGCAGCTGACGACGAGGATGTTCTTGGCCATGGGATGCGTGCTCGTTTCTGTTCGAGCGCCGCGGCCAAGCGGCGAAGCTTCGGGGCGGACGGGGGTGGCGCGTGCCCTGCGCGTGCGCTGTCTTCTTGCGCAACGGCGTCGCCCGACGTGCGCGCATGATCTGCGCTCAGCGGGTGTGCGGCTCGTCGGAGCCGCGGCGATCGGTGGGACAACGTGCTTCGGCCCATCTTCGGGAAGTCCGCAGCTTGGTGCGGCCGCTGTGGCCGCCCGGCGCTGTGGGATGCGAAATGTGGGTGGGAGAGGAGCCCGGCGGACCGGGCACGGAGACTTCGATCCTCGCGGGAGCCGCGGCTCCGCTTTGGACCTGGGCCGTCAGCCTAGTGGATGGGCGCACCCGTGGCTAGCGCGAAGGCGCGCGCCGGCCGATTCGCGATTCGCACATACGCGCACATGCTCACACCCCTGGACGTGGGCGCTCGGCCTCAGTTCGTGGCGGTCACGCGGAACGTGGTCGTCCCCGCGCCCGAGTCGTATTTGCCGACGTACACCGTGATGGCCCCCGCCGCCGGGATCGAGACCCCCGTGAGGGCCGCGTTCGAACCCGCGCCGGGGTCGTCCGAGAACTGGCCCGTGCAAGCCATGCGGGCCGCCGGCGTCGGCACGGGGGCCGCGCCGAGGTAGTAGGCCATCATCGTGTCGGTGGAGCCGGTTGTCTCGATCGTGACCGTGCGCGCCGCTGCGCCGGGGTTCTCCACGCGCACGTAGCGGTACGGCCGCAGCGCGGTCGAGAGCGCGAGCGGGCAGGGCGCCGGGTCGTCACCGAGGAACGGGAGCTCGGGCTGGGTGAGCGTTTTGGCGGCGTCGAACGTGATGGCCTGGGTGACCC
>CAZHGG010001290.1:0-1710 GCA_964531755.1 uncultured Polyangiaceae bacterium | reverse complement strand
AGGGCCGAGGCGAGCGCGTACGGGCACGCGCCGTCGGCGACCGCGCGCTCGTCGGCGGCGGCCTCGAGCGCGTCGCGCAGGCGCGCCTCCGCGCGGCGCACGAACGGCACGAAGACGAACGCGGCGCAGACGAGCCGCGAGAGCGACGCGACGAGGACGTGACCCTCACGCACGTGCGCCAGCTCGTGTGCGAGCGCGGCGTCGCGCTCGTCGTCCCCGAGCGCGTCCCAGGTGGACTTCGGGAACACCACGTAGGGCTCGAAGAGGCCGCCCGTGAAGGGCGTGCCCTCGAGCGCGTGGGAGACGATGAGCCTCACGGAGCGGGGGCCCGCCGCCAGGGTGGTGGTCGACCAGGCCGCGGCCTCCGCTCTCGCCACGAGGGCGCGTGACGCGCGGAGTGCGAGCGCGTGACGCACGAGCGCGCCGCCCGCGGCGACGCCGAGGCCGAGCGCGAGGGCCGCGGGCGCGAAGGGGTGAACGTGCTTCGCGAGCCCGGTCGCGACGAGGCCCGAGAGGCCGCGCGCTTCGCGTGTGCCGCGCGCGACGTGCGTGACCACCACGCGAAGGAGGAGCCCGAGCGGCGTCACCCCGAGGCCGACCCGGAACGAGCCAGGGTGCTCGGTCGCGGCCGCGAGCGCCTGGGCCCGCACCTCGTCGGGGAGGCCCCGGAGCGCGGAGTACACGAGGCGCGCGAGCGGCAGCGCCGCGAGCACGACGCCCACGCGCGCCCCGACGACGCGACGCGACGCCAAGCGACGCACGAGCGCGACGACGACGAGCGCGAACAGGAAGGCGCCGACGCCACCGAGGAGGTGCTCGAGGGCGTCGCCGGTGCTCATCGCGACGCCTTCTTCTGGCGGAGCCGTTCGTCGATCTTGCCGCGGAGAGCGCGAAGATCGTCGTCCGAGAGCGCCTCGTCGTCCAGCAGCGCGAGGAGCGGACCCCGCGGGTCGTCCGGGAAGAGCGCCCGCTTCAAGCTCGCGACGAGACCTCGCGACACCTTCGGCGCCCGGGCCCCTGCGCGGTAGAGATACCGGCGCCCCTCACGCTCCCGCGCGACGAGGCCCTTCTCGTAGAGACGCACGAGCACGGTCATCACGGTGGTGTACGCGAGCGCCTGCCCTTCGTCCGCGAGGGCGGCTTGGACGTCCTGCACCGAACGCGCCGTGTCGGCCTTCAAGAGGCCGAGGACGCGCCCCTCGAGCGGACCCAGGCTCTGGTCAGCCACCATCGGGTCGATGTTAATACTATGTGGGTAGTTGTCAAGGCGTGGCGCGCGCCGCCCGGTGGGGGCTACGCGCGCACGCGGCTCATGGTCGGATCGTAGAGCGGCCGGAGCGACGCGACCGCAGGCACGCGCAGGGCGCCCACCTCGACCTCCCACTCGCCCGCGTCGAGGTACGCCTGGTCGATGGGCACGCCGGCGTCGACCATGACGAGGCCGACGGCGCCGCCGAGCGTGTGGCCGTAGGAGGCCGCGCGCACGTAGCCGACGGCCACGCCGCTGCGGCGCACGACCTCCGCGTGGAAGAGCAGCGGCTCCGGATCCTTCAGCAAGATCTGCACGAGGCGGCGCGTTGGGGGGCCCTTCGCCTTCTCCGCGACGACCGCCTCGCGCCCGACGAACGCCGGCTTCGTGAGGTCGACGGCGAAGCCGAGCCCGGCCTCGAGCACCGAGTCGGTGTTGTAGATGTCGTCTCCGTAGTAGAG
>CAZHGG010001289.1:0-1714 GCA_964531755.1 uncultured Polyangiaceae bacterium | reverse complement strand
ACGGTCGACGTGGGGACGGGCGGCGCCTTTCAGGTGCCGACGCTGCTCGGCCTCGTGTGGCGCGCGCCCTACATGCACACGGGCTGCGCCGCGACCGTGCGCGACCGCTTCCGCCCCGATTGCGGGGGCGACCGACACGGCGGCGCCGCGAGTCTGTCGCAGCGTCAACTCGACGACCTCATCACCTACCTCGAGTCGCTATGAGCGTGACCGAGAGCCGAACCGTCCAGGGGCATCGGGCCGTGCCGCGCGCGCTACGCTGCGCACGTCTCTTCGTCAGCGCCGTCAGCGAAGGCGCCCCACGAGGCTCGCCGCGAGGCAGAGCGCGGAAAGCGCGGCCAGCATCCCGAGGATCACGTACTTGCCCTTCACGAGCGTTCGCGGCATCCCTGGCCTGCGCAGCCTTGGCTCCCGGTAGGGCATGGCCCGAGCGTACGCCGCGCCGCGGCGGAGACAAGGCCGCCTTGCTACCCCTCGCGGAAGTCGAGGTTGCGCGGGGCCCGCGGGAGCGCGCGGGGCGCCGCGGTGACGGGCACGTCGGCCCCCACGACGTCCAATGCGACCCCCTCGACATCGACGCTCCCCGCGCCTTCGAGGAGGACGCCGAGCGCGACCACCTCCGCCTCATCGGGCACGTCGAGCACCACGGCGTAGACGGCCCAGGGCGTCGTCCCCGTGATCGGCCGCGAGGCCATGGCGTCGAGCACGATCGTCTGGTGCGCGAGGCCGTCGATCCGCATCCAGAGCGCAGCCCGGCCCGCGACCTCCTCGCTGCGCAGGCGCGCCGACAGCCGGACGCGCCGCCCGCGGTACGCCTCCGGCACGAACTCCTGCATCAGCGCGCCGAAGCCCCGCGGCGCCTCGCTCTTCGACCGGAGCGAGCGCGCGTCGCCCTCCGCGACGACCACGTAGTCCTCTGGCGAGGTGCCCGCGAGAAACCATCCGCGTGGAACTCCCATGGTGATCCTCCTGCGAAGGGAGTGTGCCCCTCCTGACGCCGACGACAAGTGCCGGTCTGTGATACGGAGGGCCCGTGACCCCGCTCCGCATCCTCCACACCCGCGGGGGAAGCGCGCCCGGCGATGAACACCCACCGTACCCCCGGCAACCTTGGGCTTCCAGGAGAGTGAGGCCATGCGCGCCCTCGATCGGGTCCTGTCGTCTGGTGGGTGGGCCGTTATGCTGGTGAGCTGCGGGAGCGCCCCTGCGCCACTCCTCCCCGACGGCGCGTCACCGCCGCATGACATGGTGTCCCCTTCGCCGCCCACTCCTCCTGAGCCGAGGGTCGAAGCGCCGGCTCGAGATGCGTCCACGCCAGACGACCGCCCCGTCCCCGCCCCACAGCCGCTCCTCCCACCCGACTCGCCCGACCCGCCAGACCCGCCGCCCCTGAGCGGCGGCACGCTCGTGGTGAGCCGCGACGGCGCGACCGCGATCGTCGCCGACCCAGACGGCGACCGTGTCTTCCTCGTCGACCTTCGGCGCGGCGAGGTGACGACGATGATCACGCTCGAACGCGGGTCGGAGCCAGGACGCATCGTGGAAGACAGCGGCGGCCGGGCTCATGTGGTGCTCCGCGGCGCGGGCTCGGTCCTCGACCTGCGGCTTCGTGATGGCGTGGTGCGCGCGCGGCGCGCGGCGTGCGCAGCGCCCCGAGGAATTGCGTGGGACGTAAGCTCCGACGCGCTCCACGTCGCGTGCGCGGAGGGAGAGC
>CAZHGG010001288.1:0-1714 GCA_964531755.1 uncultured Polyangiaceae bacterium | reverse complement strand
GCCGGCGGCGCGTCGGCGCAGCCGCTCACGGCGCCGACGAGGGCGAGCAGCCCGTGGGCGGCGACGAGGCCGCGCGTGGGCGTGGGCGTGGGCGTGGGCGTGGGCGTGGGCGTGGGCGTGGCGCACGGGCGGACGGGGGCGAGGGTCAAGGGGGGGCTCCGATGTTCAGGGTCGAGGGGCGCCGGTCCATGCTCGGACGCCGCCCGGGGCGCGAGGTTCCCGGCGGCAGCGGTCTCGTGGGGACGGGAGCGCTCCGGTGGGCGCCATGCGCGGAAGGGTGGCATGCGGGGGGAGCCCGCGCTATGGGAGAGCCTCGCGCGGTCAACGGGGTCGTTTGACCACCGAGAGGCGCCGGACTACCCTTCAAATACCTGTTTTTGTCGACACTTCGCGTGTAGCGTTCCCGCCTCGTCGCCGAGGAGACATGTCTCGCTCTTCCGTCCCTGCCGCCATCGCCGCGCCCGCCTGGCTCGCTCCGTCGAGTGAGCCCGTCGCCGCGTCGCCGGTGGCGCCTATCGACGCGGCCTCCTCCGGGGCGCTGCCGCCCATGTCGGCGGCGCCCGAGTCGACGGCCACGACGGATCCCGCGGACGGTATGCCGAAGCGCTTCGGCAAGTACACGCTGCTGCGCAAGCTCGCGCAGGGCGGCATGGCGGAGCTCTTCCTCGCGATCCAGCGCAGCGTGGCCGGCTTCGAGAAGCTCATCGTCATCAAGCGCATCTTGCCCGCGGTGAGCCAAGACACGGCCTTCATCGAGATGCTGCTCCACGAGGCGCGCGTGGCGGCCACGCTCTCGCACCCGAACGTGTGCCAGACGTTCGACGTCGGCCAGGTCGACGGCAGCTACTTCATCGCGATGGAGCACGTCCACGGGGAGGACCTGCGCTCCATCGTGCGCCAGATGAAGAAGCGCGACGTGAACGAGTTCCCCGTGGAGCACGCGCTCGCCATCATCCTCGGCATGTGCGCGGGCCTCGCGTACGCGCACGAGCACCACGACATGAACGGTCAGCCGCTCCACATCGTGCACCGCGACGTGTCGCCGCAGAACGTGGTCGTCACCTTCGGCGGTGACGTGAAGATCGTCGACTTCGGCATCGCGAAGAGCGACAAGCGCTTCGCCGAGCACACGAAGAGCGGCAAGCTCAAGGGCAAGGTCCCCTACATGTCGCCGGAGCAGGCGCGGGGCGAGCCGGTGGACGCGCGCACCGACATCTTCGCCACCGGGATCATGCTCTTCGAGCTGACGACCGGAAAGCGGCTCTTCAAGGGCGGGAGCGAGTTCGAGACGCTCAAGCTCATCTGTGACGAGGAGTATCCGCTGCCGTCTCAGGTGCGCGCCGACTACCCGAAGGACCTCGAGGCGATCGTCATGCGCGCGCTCGCCAAGAACAAGGAAGAGCGCTACCCGAGCGCGCGCGCGATGCAACGCGACCTCGAGGAGTTCGTGCGGCGCCACCGCGTCGCCGTGAGCAGTCTCGCGCTCCACGGCTTCATGCAGAGCCTCTTCGAGGACAAGCTCGCCGCGCAGAAGGAGGCGCTCTCGCAGGGCAAGCAGCTCGCCGACATCATCGACTCGCAGCACGCGTCGGCGCGGCCGCCCGAGTCCACGATGGAGCTCGACGCGTTCACGAACGGCGCGCGCGTCGTCACGCCGAGCATGCCCGCCGCGGCGCACACGGTGACCGATGGGGTCGCCCACGGCCGCGGCGCG
>CAZHGG010001287.1:0-1715 GCA_964531755.1 uncultured Polyangiaceae bacterium | reverse complement strand
GCGAGGCACGCCACGGCCACGGCCTCGGCGAGGCGCGGCGTCTGCTCTCCGCCCCGCGCCTGCTCCGCGAGCGCGAGCGCGCGGTCGAAGCGCCCCTCCCAGAAGAACGCGGCGGCCTCGTGCGCGAGGGTCCAGGGAGCCGACGGGCGCCCGCGCCCGCGCCGTCGACGCAGGAGCCGCAGCCACGCGCGCGCGCGGCGAGGCGCGCCCGCGCAGAGCGCCTCCACGACATCGCTCGCGCGCGCCCCCATGTCGACCAGCGTAGCGCGAATCGGTGGCCAGGCCCGCGGTCACGGTCCCGGTCGTGTGGAAGTCCAGTCGCCACGGGGAATCGAACCCTCTCCGCGGGCGTCCCTACGCTCTCGCGGAACGACCCCATGCCTTTCTTCTTTCGGTCGAAGCGCGGCGCCCCGCGCGCGTCCTCCCCTGCTGGCCCCGACCCGACACCCGAGCTCCCCGACGGGCGCGAGGGGGCGCTCGACCGTCCAGCCCCGAGCGGCGTTCCCAGGGCGGGGCGCTCGCGGGGCTGGATCGTCGCGGCGCTCGCGCTCCCCGCCGTGGTCATAGGCCTCCTCGCGCGGCACCCGAGCCCCGCGCCGATCGTGGTGGTCGACCCCTCCGCGGTCGACGCGGCTGTGGCGGCGCCGTCCGCGAGCGTGAGCGAGGCCTCGGCGCCGGTGCGCTGCCCGGAGGAGGCCTACCTCTCGCGGCTCGCCGAGGCGCGCAAGGCCCTCGCGAAGAAGAAGCTCGACGACGCGCGAGAGGCCCTCGATCGCGCCCTCATCTGCCGCCCCGACGACCCGACGGCGCTCTCCGAACGCGGGCACACGCACTACCTCTCGGGAGACCTCGAGAAGGCTCGCAGAGACCAGGCGCTCGCCGCGCGCGAGGCGAAGGTCCCGGCCCTGCTGGCGACGATCTGGTTTCGTCGTGGCCTCGTCGACGCGCGCATGCGCAACCCGGACGTCGCGAAGCGGGCGTTCGCCACCTCGGTCGCGTTCGGGGGCGGACAGGCCGCACGCGACTGGCTGGAGGGCGAGGACGTCTGCGCCGTCTCGATCGAGCGGTACGGTCCGGGGAGCCTCGCCTGGGTCGACCGGAACAGCGAGCACAAGGCCAACGCGGCCCCGAGCGTGGCCGCGCTCTTCTCCGGCCTCGATGGCTTCGACGGCCCCGTCCAGTCGGACAGCGCCGCGTGGGCGAAGGCCGGCGTCTCGAACCCCTCGCTCCCGGCGATCGTCGAGCTGTGTGGAGTGGCCGTCGACGGGCACTGGCTCGTGGCGAAGGGGCGGACCTCCCTCTGGGCGTTCGAGCTCGGGTTGATCTACCGGACCTACGACTGGACGGGCGAGGGGAAGTTCTCGGTGTCCACGCGGGACGACGGGCTCGTCCGCGCGAGCGGCTACCACGCGCACTTCCGCGAGGTGGTCGACGACCGGGGCCGGCCCGGCGCCTCCAACGACGGCCTCGTGACCGCCGTCGAGGTGTATTTCGATCCGAAGCGCGAGCGCGCCCTGGTGGTCCGGGGCGCCCTCCCGGGCCAGTTCGAGGAGCGCGAGCACGTGCCGGCGCCGGAGGTCCGGGTGACCGCGGAGGGGGTCGTCGTCCGAGGGGTCGGGTGCGCCCTCGAGGAGCCCTGGGAGTACCCGCCCGTCGACGCCGGCGGGCCGTTCGATGCCGGCCAAGCCCGGGCTGCGGATAGCGGCGAGGACCCC
>CAZHGG010001286.1:0-1716 GCA_964531755.1 uncultured Polyangiaceae bacterium | reverse complement strand
CAACACGCTCGTCACGCTCGAGGAGACCCGGACGGTCGACGCCGACGCGCTGCGCAGGCGCCGAATCCAGTCTGTGTTCTTCCCGATAGCGGACATGGGCGCACCCGACGTCACCCAGGCGCTCCTGCTCTGCCAGTATCTGGACACCCTCCTGCGCGGCGCTGCCGTCGTCGGCGTCCACTGCCGCGCGGGGCTCGGTCGAACAGGGATGGTCCTCGTCGCCCACGACATCTGGATGGGGACGAGCGCTGTGACCGCCCTCGATCGCGCACGGAAGATCAACCCTCGTTGGGTCCAGTCGAAGCGACAGCTCGATCTCCTGCGCGACCTCGAGGTCGCGGTGCGGAGCGAGCGCGGCGCGGTCAGCCAGTAGAGATCGGTGCCAGACACATATCTGGACGATACGGCAACGGAACATCGAAATCAGGAAGGGAGATCGTACATGTCATTGGATACTGCATTGTCGAAGGCTCAGACCTCGGTCCCGGAGTGCGTAGCGACGGGCTACGTCGACATGACGACGGGCATGCTGCTCGGCGTCAAGACCGTCGACTCGCACCCCCTCAGCAGGTGCTCGACCTCGTCGCCGCGGCGACGGCCGACCTCTTCCAGGGGTCCAGCGTCGTGGCGATCGAGACGCTCTTCAAGAAGTCGCGCGGCCAGGCGCAGGACGGGAACCACTATTTCAAAGAGATCATCATCTTCAGCGACAACCTCCTCCACGTCTTTCTCCGCGGCAAGAAGCACACGAACCAGTGCACCGTATTCGTCTGCCGGGCCTCGGCGAACATCGGCATGGTGATCACCAAGGCCCGCATGTCGCAGGCGGCGGTGGAGGCCGCGCTCTGACGCGCTAGCGCTTCGACGCCTCTTCGGCTCGTCTCCGCGGGGGACCCAACCCACGCGGAGACGGCCGCTCGGCCACCCTCCACGAACAGGCATCGCATGTCGATTGGTATCCCTCGCCCCCCGGCGCGGCCCGGGGCACATCGTGATCACGCGGCGACCTCTCCCCGGCGGAGGGTCCGCTCATGAGCGCGCCCTTCGAAGACATCGCGGGGGTCCAGCCGCTCGAGGCCATCCTCCAGACGGACGGGGGCGGACGCGTCCTCCGCGCCCACGCAGGCGGCGCGCGCGACGCGGTGGTGACCGCGGAGTGCGTAGACACGGTCGCCTCCGCGCTGAGCGCCCTCGGCGCCTCGCTCGAGCTCGGGGACCTGCGAGGCGGCGTCATCTCCTTCGCCCACGGCCACCTCGCCCTCGGCAGCCTGGGGCAAGACGGAAACGTGGGCCTCGTGGCGGGCGAGGACGCGAAGGTCGGCCTGCTTCTTCACCAGCTGCGCGAGCTCGTCGAAGCGCTGGGGGCCGCGTGAGCAAGGACTCGGAGCGGAGGCGCCCGTGGTGGGCGCGCTTCGTGGGGTCCGACGAGGTGGAGAACATGGAGCTCCTCCTCGAGTCGCTGCGGGGCGAGCTCGATCGCCTGTCGGCGGAGATCCTGGAGCAGAAGAAGCTCATCGACGCCGGCGCGCGGCGGCGGGAGCTCGACCTGCGCGAGCGGCGCGAGCTCATGGCCGAGCACGAGCTCGCGCTCGACGCAGTGCGGAGCGCGCTGCGCTCGGAGCAGGAGGCCAACGGGCGCGCGCAGGCGGCGCGCGAGGCCGAGCGGGCGCGGAGCGAGGCTGAGGCCACGGCCCTCCGGCAGCGTGATCACCCCGT
>CAZHGG010001285.1:0-1718 GCA_964531755.1 uncultured Polyangiaceae bacterium | reverse complement strand
ACCGGCGCGGTGCTCGCCATCCGACAGATCCAATCTCGCGGGCGTTCGCCCGCGTCCGAGCGTCACCCGCTCGCGGTGTAGCTACAAGATCCCCCCGGAGGGCGCAAGGCGCCAGGTCGTTCGCCTGGGGCGAACGTTCGTGTCGGCCTTTCGACATGGTCCTTGCGGCGGCGGAGGCGCACGCTGATGAGCGGGGCGAACGGCCTCGAGCAAGCGACCAACACCTACGCAGCGCGAGCGCGAGAGGAGGGACGACATGAGAATTCGAGACATCAGGGGCGCCGCGAGCACCCAGCCGGTGGGCGTCGACGCGAGCGACGGCCTGTGGCAGGTCCTTCAGCGCATGAAGTGCGAGCGGTCGGGGCTCGCGCTCGTGCACGACCGGGACCGCACCATCGGCTTCTACTCGGAGAAGATCTTCGACGAGGAGGTCGCGACGGAGAGCGACCTCTCGCCGGACAGCTGCATCCGCGGGCTCATGAAGACCGAGATGTACTTCGCGACGCCCGAGGACGACGTCGAGTCGGCCGCGGCGGTCATGCGCCAGCACAACATCCGCAACCTGCCCATCGTCGATGACGGCGGCATCGCGAGCGTGCTGTCGCGGGAGGCGGTGCTCCAGGCCATCATCGCGGAGAAGGACGCGCTCATCCAGGAGCTCTACGCCTACATCAACGGCAACTGCGCGATGTCGAGCGCGTCCGTGGCGCTGCTCATCGGCGCGCACCGCGCGAGCGTCCGCGATCTCGACCGGTAGCCGGGCGGGCGGTCTGTCGACATTCTCGAAGGACCGCGCTAATTTGTCGTCCTGGGCGACATGGACTGGCTCAACTACCACCACCTCTTCTACTTCTGGCGCATCGCCCGAGAGGGGGGCCTGTCGCGCGCGGCCGACCGCCTGCACCTCACGCACTCGACGGTGAGCGCGCAGCTCCGCACGCTCGAGGACTTCTTCGGCGAGCCGCTCTTCGAGCGCCGCGGTCGTCGCCTCGTGCTCACGCCGCTCGGCGAGGAGGTGGCGTCCTACGCGGACGACATCTTCCGCCTCGGCGGCGAGCTCGTCGACGTCGCCCGCGGGAGGTCCGTCGAGAGGAAGACGCCGCTCCGCGTGGGCGTGGTCAGCTCCATGCCCAAGTCCGTGGCGTACCGCCTCATCGAGCCGGCCATGGGCACCCCGGGCTACGGCTCGGTCGTCGCCCGGCAGGACCACCTCGAGCGGCTGCTCGACGAGCTCGCGTCTGCGCGGCTGCACCTCGTGCTCTCCGACGCCGCCCCCCCCGAGGCGAGCGGGCGGCGCGTGTACGCCCACCTCCTAGGCGAGTCGGGCCTGCTGCTCTACGGCACCAAGGCGCTCGCGAAGCGCCACCGCCCGACGTTCCCGGCCTCGCTCCACGGCGCGCCTCTGCTGCTCCCCACCGGCCACGCCTCGCTGCGCCGACTCATCGATCGCTGGCTCGCCGACCGTGAGCTCCGCCCCCACGTGACCGGCGAGTTCGACGACGCGGGGCTCATGCGCGTCGCCGCGGCGAACGGCCTGGGCCTCCTGCCCGTGAGGACGGCCCTCAGCGCCGAGGTGGAGGACGCCTTCGCGCTCGAGCTCGTGGGGACCTTCGAGGGCCTGGTGGAGCGCTACTACGTCGTGTCGTCGGAGCGCCGCGTGCGGCACCCCGCGGTGGCCGCGCTCATCGAGCGCGCGCGCGCCGACCTCGCCGTCGCGC
>CAZHGG010001284.1:0-1722 GCA_964531755.1 uncultured Polyangiaceae bacterium | reverse complement strand
CTGTGGACGCCACGAGCGCGTCCTGGGCGCGCGCGGCCGGCACCGTGCGCGCCCCCGCGACCACCGCGAGGCGCTGCGCCCCCGCGCCGTGCGCCGCGAGCGGGCGGTAGCCGCACCCGAGGCAGGCGGCGACCGTGAGCGCCACGAGGACGGCGCGGGGCGCCCTCACGCGACGACGACGTTGACGATCTTGCCCTTCACGTAGATGAACTTCTTCAGGGCCTTGTCGCCGATGAACGCGCGCACCTTCTCGTCCTCGAGCGCGACGGCGCGCGCGGTCTCCTCGGTGGCGTCGACCTCGAGCTTGATCACCGAGCGCACCTTGCCGTTGACCTGCACGCCGATCTCCACCTCGGCGTCGCGCACGAGCGCGGCGTCGAACGAGGGCCACGGCTCGTAGGCGAGCGACTCCGTCGCGCCGAGGCGCGACCACAGCTCCTCGCCGAGGTGCGGCGCGAACGGCGAGACGAGCAGCACGAGCACCTTCACCGCCTCGCGCGGGGCCGCGGGCAGCGCGCCGAGGGCCTTCACGAGGATCATCATCGCGCTGATGGCCGTGTTGAAGCGCAGCGCCTCGATGTCGTCGCCGACCTTCTTGACGGTCTTGTGCACGGCCCGCTGGGTCGCGAGATCGTAGGCGGCCGGCTCGTCGGTGAGGGGCCCCGTGGCCACGTTCCAAACGCGGTCGAGGAAGCGCCGCACGCCCTCGATGCCGCTCGTCTGCCAGGGCTTCACCGCCTCGAGCGGGCCCATGAACATCTCGTAGAGGCGCAGCGAGTCGGCGCCGTGGCTCTTCACCACGTCGTCCGGGTTGACCACGTTCCCGCGGGACTTGCTCATTTTTTGGCTGTCTTCGCCGAGGATCAGCCCTTGGTGGACGAGCCGCGTGAACGGCTCGCCGTGCGCGACGAGCCCGAGGTCGAACAGCACCTTGTGCCAGAACCGCGCGTAGAGGAGGTGGAGCACCGCGTGCTCCGCGCCGCCCACGTAGAGGTCCACCGGCATCCACGCGTCGTAGGCCTCCTGGCTCCAGGCGGCCTCCGTGTTCGCGGGGTCGAGGAAGCGCAGGTAGTACCAGCACGAGCCCGCCCACTGCGGCATGGTGTTGGTCTCGCGCGCGAACCACGCGCCGTCCTTCTGGAAGAAGCGCCAGTCGACCGCGCGCGCCAGTGGCCCCGCGGGGTCGGTGCCGGGCTTGAAGTCCTCGAGATCGGGCAGCACGAGCGGCAGCTCCGCCTCGGGCACGGGGAGCGGCGTCGCGTAGTCGATCTCGTAGCTCGCCCCGGGCGCCCGGGGATCGCCGTCGCAGCGCACCGGGAAGTAGATCGGGATGGGCTCGCCCCAGTAGCGCTGGCGCGAGAACACCCAGTCGCGCAGGCGGTAGGTCACGCGCGCCTCGCCCCGCCCCTCGGCGGCGAGCCACGCGGTCACCGCGCGCCGCGCCTCTTCGCTGGGGGTGCCCGGGGGCAAGGCGCAAAGCGAGCGCGCGCGCGCGGCCTCGTTCGTCACGCCGTCGTCGGTGAAGGCCGCCGCCTGCACGTCCACCGCACGGCCGTCCGCGGGGGCGATGACGCCCACGATGGGGAGGTTGTACTTTACAGCGAATGCGTGGTCGCGCTCGTCGTGCGCGGGCACGGCCATGACGGCGCCCGTGCCGTACGTCCCGATCACGTAGTCGCCCACCCACACCGGCACGCGCTCGCCGTTGAGCGGGTTCTTGGC
>CAZHGG010001283.1:0-1723 GCA_964531755.1 uncultured Polyangiaceae bacterium | reverse complement strand
GCCCCCCCGGCCGGCCGACGCGGGGGTCGACGCGCCCACCGACGGCGACGCGGGCGGCTGCGTGTCCGCGCGCCCGCCCGAGCGGCTCCCGGGCGTGGGCGGCGGCACGAAGACCTTCGTGAACGCGTTCCTCAGCTTCGAGGTGGGCGATCCCCGCAATCCGACCGCGCCGAACACGCAGGGCTACGATCTCGACCACGCCTGCACGTGCCCCGGCCCCCGGTCGTGCAAGCCCTCGAGCGGCCCGGGCGTGTGCGACTACCCGAGCGGCGTCGACAACGCGGCGGGCACGTACCTGCTGTCGCTCCTCACGGTCCTCGGCAGCGAGAACTCCCTCACCGCGCACCTCCGCGCCGGCACCGACGGGCTGCTCCTGCGGGTCGACAACTACAACGAACAGCCCGACGACGAGGACGTCGAGGTCGCGCTCTTCACGAGCTTCGGACTCGAGGGCGCGAACGACGCGGGCCCCGACGCCGCGCGGCCGCGGCTCGACGGCACCGATCGGTGGACCGTCGACCGCCGCACGTTGCTCGGCGGCACCGCCTACCTGCCCACCCTCGTCGACACACGCGCGTACGTGCGCGGCGGCGTGCTGGTCGCGTCTTTCGCCGGCCTCGTGCGCGTCGGGGCGTACCCGCTGCCGGTCATCGGCGGGGTGCTCACGGGCAGGCTCTCCAAGACCGGGGACACCTACGCGATCCTCGACGGCGTGGTGTCAGGTCGCCTGAGCGCCACGAAGCTGCTCACGGGCCTCGAGGCCGTGCCACACCCGCTCACGCCGGACGGGCACTTGTGCGGCACCGACCGGCTCTATCTGAACCTGCGCGACAGCATCTGCGGCGCCCTCGACGTGGTGGCCGACCCCAGCCAAGACGGCAACGAGCTCCCGTGCGACGCCGCCTCGTTCGCGGTGCGCTTCACCTCGGCGCCGTCGGTCCTCGGCGAGGTGATCGATCCGGGCCCGCCCGCGCGTCCGTGCGGCGACGCGTGGGTCGGCACCTGCCCCTGAGCCGCGGCGCGCGGCTACTCGGCGTCGACCCCGCCCGCGTCCCCGGGGGCGCCGTCGGGAGCGCCCCCCGCGTCGCGCACGGGGGGCCCGCCGGTCGCCACCACGGTGCACGCCCCGCCCTCGCACCGCGCGGCGAGGGGCGCGCAGTCCGCCTGGCAAGGCTTCGGAGGCTCGCGGCAGGTGTCGCGGTAGGCGCCCTCCTCGTCGAAGAACCGCCGCTGCTCCTCCACCGCGATCGCGTCGTTCGGGCACTTGCAGGTGTCGCACGCCGCCTCGGCGAAGCTCACCAGCACGCAGTCGGCGTTCGTCGTGCACCGGCGGGAGTAGCTCGCGCGGGTCGGCTTCGCGCCGCTGCCCTGCGGCTCGTTCGGATTCAGGCGCCCCGGCCGCGCGTCGGACGTGGCGATCGGGACATACACATAGGTCGTATCTGTTCCGCCGCAGCCGCCGAGGACCATCAGCGCGCCCGCGCTCGCCGCGCCAGAGCGCGCGACCGCCCGGAGCCACCACGTCGCCCGCGCCGGCCTCCCTGGGGGCGCATGAGTCGCTCGCACATCCATGCGCGAGACTGTAGCTGACCGGCGCGTCGCGCGCCGCCTTCCGCGTCCGCGGCCGGCCATGTACGGTGCCAGCATGAGCCTCCGCCCCTGCGCCGCCTGCGAGCGGCACCGCCGCGACGTCGAGCCTTGCTGCCCCTTCTGCGGAGCGCGC
>CAZHGG010001282.1:0-1729 GCA_964531755.1 uncultured Polyangiaceae bacterium | reverse complement strand
GGCGCCTGGTCTTCGCCGCTCGACGCGCCTCGCGCCGCGCGGCGAGCGTCGAACGCCGGGCACTCGCGGGCGGCGAGCCGCGCGGCCAGGTCGCGCGAGCGCGGGCCGGGGATCTCCGTCCGAACGAGCGGCCCGGCCTGGGCCGTCACGGGCCGGCGACGACGACGCGGTTCCGACCCCCGCGCTTCGCGTCGTAGAGGCGCTCGTCGGCCTCTTTGATGAGGTCGAGGCCCGTCTTGTGGCCCTCGCGCAGACGGGCCAGGCCGATCGACACCGTGACCGGGATGGTCTCGTTCTGGAAGACGAAGCGGGCGTCCTCGACGCGCTGCCGCACGTCGTGCGCGAGCTGGGTCGCACCCTCGAGCGTGGTCTCGGGGAGCAGCACCGCGAACTCCTCACCACCGTAGCGCGCGAACACCTCGTCGCGCCGAATGCGCGCCTGCACGAGGCGCGCGAGCTCCTTCAGCACGTGGTCCCCCGCGAGGTGCCCGTGGGTGTCGTTGATCTTCTTGAAGTGGTCGATGTCGAACATGATGAGGCACATTTCGCGCTCGTGGCGCCGCGCGCGCATCATCTCCTTGTCGAGAGACTCGAGCAGGTAGCGCTTCACGTGCGCCTGCGTGAGCCCGTCGATGATCGTCATCCGGTAGATTTCTTCGTGGTACTGGGACTCGACGTCCTGGCCCGACAGGTACTTGAAGATCGTGGGGCCGACCTTCACGCGATCGCCGTTGGCCAGGGCGCACTCGCGGACGATCTGGTCGTCGTTCACGTAGGTGCCGTTGGTCGAGCCGTCGTCGACGGCGTGCCACGCGGAGCCCCGCTGCTCGAAGTGCACGTGGCGGCGAGAGACCGAGTCGCCCTCGAGGACGATGTGGTTCTCAGGGCCCCGGCCGATGCGGAGGGGGCTCATGTCGAGGACGAAGCGCTTGCCCAGCAGCGTGGGCTCTTTCGTATAGATGACGACCAGGCAGTCGCCGCCGCCGGGGCCGAGGTCCCCCGCAGGCTTCTGCACGATCGCTGTAACTCTTGTCTTTTCGTCGCCGTCGCCGCTCAAGGAACCCGCTGCAAGGCGCAGCCCTCCACCTCGGACGGTACCGTGCATCGCGCGCCGTGGTCAAGACGCCCGGCCTCGCGGTGCGCCTGGGTTTTTCCAGTCTTTTCGTGAAGAAGCGGCCTTCAGCACACGCACACACACGCGGCCGCATGGGTGGGCGAGCGGCTATGCAACGACCGTCGCCGCGAGCCACCTGAGGCGGCGGCGGAGCGAGTCGGGCAGCTCCACGCGGTGACGGAGCAGCGCGACGGGGCGCCCGCCGAGCGCTGTCGCGTCGAGGAGCGGCCCCTTCTCGGTGGCGACCCAGAGCTCGACGCCCTGGGCCGCACCCAGGCTTACCGCGCGCGCCTCGTCGGCCGGGGTGAGGGCGCCGTGGTTGCCGAGGGCGAGCGTGACGCGCGGGGCGCTCCCGACGGCCAGGAGCGACGCGGCGACGCGGGAGGGCCGCGCGATCGCGGTGACCAGCCCGTAGCGCAAGCTCGTCAGCGCGCGGAGGTCGAGCGCACCGACGAGCTCGAGCGACTCGGTCCCGGGCCGCCCGACGATCACGGTCGCGTCGGCGCGCGCGCCGAGCGCCGCCGCGAGCAGGCCGACGCCCGTGGGGCCCGGAGGGCGGTCGAGCACGGACTGGCTCGCGCCCCGCGCCCCGCTCCCGTCGAGCACTAGCGCGCG
>CAZHGG010001281.1:0-1731 GCA_964531755.1 uncultured Polyangiaceae bacterium | reverse complement strand
CGTGGGCCTGCTCGGCGAGGGCGGCCGCGCGGGCGCCCTTGGCCCCGTCCACGCGCGTGGGGATCGGCGGGCCGATCGCCACGCGCACGCGCGTAGGGCGGGGCGCCGCCGCGAGGCGCGCCAGGTGGGCGGGGAAGGTCTCGTTGACGTACGCCGCGTCCGAGCCCGCCTCGTAGGCGAGGCCGACCGGGAGGATCTCGGCGTCGGAGCTCACCGCCGACAGGAACGCGCCCGCCTGGAAGGGGCGCACCTCGTCGCCGGCGAAGGTCGTGCCCTCGGGGAAGACGATCACGGTCTGCCCGGCGCGCAGCAGGCCCCGCACCTCGCGGATCGCGGAGGCGCCGCTCCCCGCGTCGCTCCGGTCGACGAACACCGTGCCCACGGAGCGCGCGGCGGCCCCCACGACGGGCCACCCGGAGAGGTCGGCGCGGCTCACCATGCGCCCGCCGAGCGTGCCAAGCAGCACCACGACGTCGATGGCGGAGCGGTGGTTGCACACGACGAGGCGGCCCCGCCGCGCGGCCCCCTCGGGCCTGGGCGGGAGCGGCTCGAGGAGCTCTACGCGCACCGCGAACAGGCGGAGCAGCGCGCCGGCCCACCGCGCGAGCCAGCGGTCACGGACAGCGTCGCGGGTCGCCGCGCTCGCGAGGCGATCGCGGGTCACGTAGACGGGGATCAGCGCGCCGGTGATCCCGACGAAGCCGGCGGCGCGGGCCGCCTGTCGCGCCCTCGCGAGGCTCACAGGAACCTCCGGAGCGTGAACGACACGAGCTCCACGCCGCGCCGGAGCGAGCCGCGCGCGGCCCACGCGTCGGGGGTCAAGCGCTCGGACGACGCGAGGTAGGCCTCGAACATCGCGCCGGCGTGCGAGGCGAAAGGCGCGTCCTCGACGGCGAGGTTCAGCTCGAGGTTCTTGGAGCGCGAGCGCTCGTCGAAGTTGTAGCTTCCGAGGGTCACGAACTGGCCGTCGACGATGGCGGACTTGGAGTGGAGCACGCTGCCTCGCAGGAGATACACCTCGAGCCCGGCGTCGAGGAAGCCCTGATAGAGCGACTCTTGCGCCATCTGCACGATGGCCACGTCGCCCCGGAAGGGGACGAGCACGCGCACGCGGACCCCGCGCCGCGCGGCCCCGTAGAGCGCGTGGCGGAAGGCCCCCTCCGGGACGAAGTAGGCGTTCGCGAGGTCGATGGTGCGCTGGGCCCGCTGGACGCGAAAGAGGTACTCTCGCAGGATCTCGCGCCGCCCGCGGCGCGTGCGCTGGTTGGCGAGCACCCAGACGCGGCCCTTGCGGGCCGGGGCGAGCGGGTGCACGTCCGCTGGCGGCTTGGCGCGCGTGAGGTGCTGCCAGGTCTTGTAGAAGAGGCCGCGCAGCTGGCGCACCGCGGGGCCGCGCACCTCGACCGCCTCGTCGCGGAACCCCTGACCGCCGTGCTCGCGGGGGAGCCAGGGAAGGGCGAGGTTGATGCCTCCGGTGAACGCCACCTCGCCGTCGACCACGAGGAGCTTACGGTGGTTGCGCAGCTCCACGGCGCGGAGCTGGAACGAGCGCGCGAGCGGGGACAGCGGGTGGTACACGTTCACGAGGCCTCCGGCGCGCTCGAGGGGCGCCCAGAACTCGTCGCGGAGCCCGAGGCTGCCCACCGCGTCGACGACCACGCGGACGAGCACGCCCTCGTGTGCCTTCTCGACGAGCGCCCGGAGGAAGCGCGCCCCCACGGCGTCGTCGCC
>CAZHGG010001280.1:0-1732 GCA_964531755.1 uncultured Polyangiaceae bacterium | reverse complement strand
GCTCGACGGCCGCAGTGGCCACGCGCCGACGCACCACGGGCACGGACTCGCACACGTGAGCGATGCCGCCGGGCGCGCTGGGCGCCTCGACCTCGGCCTCGATGTCGAGCACGGACCCGTGACGCTGGACCAGCACGGCCCGCACGCCCAGCGCGAGACGTTGGATCGTGGTCATGGCTCCTCCGGGACGAGCAACTTCGTCCAGTGCGTCACGCCGTCGGGGAAGTCGTCGTAGAGAGGGTCACCCACGTAGGGCGGCTCGCAGACCGGGAATGACCACCAGAGAACGGGTCCGTCCTCCTCGGTCCACTCGGCGAGCGGACGCGGGTTGATGGCGGCGAGAAGAGCCACGAGGTCGGCTTCGGTCATGTTGACGGCTACCTTCATCGCTCCCGCTCCTCCCAGTAGTGCGGCGACTCGAGACCGAGCCGTTGGAGGTCGTCGACCGCCATCGCCAACGTTCCCGCGCCGCGCGCGCGGTCGCAGAGGAACGTGCCAGCGAGGCATGACGCGCGCCGGCACGCGGAGCACACGAGCACGAGCCTCTTCGTCACGCCCGCCGCGGTCACCCAAAGCCTGCTCATCGCTCCCGCTCCTCCCACGCGCGCAGGGCGGCGCGGAGGGCGGACACGGCGCAGTCGCAGTCGCGCGACTCAGACACGTACGGCTCACCCTCGGCCATGCGCACCTTGGCGCATCCGAGGTCATGCACGCCGTCCTCGTAGACTCGGCGCGCCGCCTCGGCCACGGCGCGCATGGCGGCGAGCTCGGCCAGGGCATCGTCGAGGTCGTCGAGGACGTCTACCGCGTCTTGGTGGCCGACGAATCCAGCCGCTCCGCGCAACACCCGCCGCTGCTTTGCCGTCGTCCTCACGTCCCACCTCCCGCCGCGCGGCGCGAGCACCCGCGACAGAGGTAGTGTCCGTCCGTTTCGCAGTCGCCGTGCCCAGGGCCGGGCGCGTACTCGGCACACGGCGCCGCGGGGTCGCGCAGTCCAGGAGCCCCGAGCCCGCCCTTCGTGTCGTCATCACCACCTCCCGCCGCGCGGACCTCGCGCGAGCCGCCGCCGACGTGCCGCCCCAGCGTGCGCTCCAGGTACTCCGCCGTCGAGTGCGAGAGCTGCCCGATCTCCCCGCTCGTCCCGACGTGCTGCCCGCCGCGCGCGCGAGCGCCAGCGCGTGCTCGCCACCGCGCCACGTCGGCGAGTACGCCGTCGACGGCGGCCCGCAGGCGGTCACGCTCGGCTACGAGTTCGTCGATGCGCCCGAGCACGTCTCCGTAGTGCGCGCCCCGCGGGTAGCCTACGGCCTCCGCGACGCGCTCGAGGGTCTCGCCGCGGTGCGTCGACTCGGACAGCGCCTCGTCGAGGTCGTCGAGGAGGGCGAGCACGTCGCGCACCTCGTCTCGGTTGAGATCCGCGTAGGTCTCGTCTGCGAGCGCGGCGCGCATCGTCGCCCGCTGCTCTGCCGTAGTCCTCATGTCCCACCTCCCGCCGCGCGGAGGCGCTGCACGAGGGCGCGCTCTTCCTCCGTACCATGCTCCCAGCCCATCGGGTCGATGTACTCCGCCGCCTCCCGGCAGAGCGCGCGCAGTTCGTCCACCTCGGCCAGCGCAACGAGTTCTGCCGTCTCGAGACGACCCACGCACGCCCTGAGACTCTTGGCCGCCCGCGCCGCCGCGATGAGCGCGGGCGCGGCGTTGGCCAGGGCGACGACGAGCCAGGCATCGGCCC
>CAZHGG010001279.1:0-1733 GCA_964531755.1 uncultured Polyangiaceae bacterium | reverse complement strand
GCTGGCCGTTCTTGTCCACGATGAAGACGACCTTGGCGTTCGCGTCGCGAACCAGACGGTCCACGACCGCTTGGATCTGATTGAACTCCTCCTCGTACATCACCATCTGGGGATTAGCCATCCGAGTCCTCCGCGGGCACACGCGCGCGCTAATGACCTCGGGCCGGTTCGTGGGTCCCGTGGTGGGAGAGCCCGAAACGCACCCGCTGAAACGTGAGGCTTCGGTTTTATCGGGTTCCCACCAGCACGGCAAGACACGTCAGCGGCGGGGGGCGCAGAAGTCGCGGACGGTCTCGTAGAGCACCTCGTGGCCCCAGATCAGGCCGTCCACGGGGACGCGCTCGTCGTGGCCGTGGTACATTTTCTGGAAGCTGATCTCGTGCGTGGGGTCGAATTTCACGGGCGCGAACCCGTAGCAGTGGGTGCCGAGCCGCGCGTAGGCCTTCGCGTCGGTGAACCCTACCACCATGTAGGGAAGGGGCTCACCCAGCGGATCGTGCTTGCGCAACATGCGCTCGAGGTGCCCGTAGAGGGGGGTCGTCGGGTCGGTCTCCACGGCCGGGAGCGAGCGGAGCACCTCGACCTCCGCGTCGGGGCCGAGCAGCTCCCGGAGCTCGGCCAGGAACGCGAGCTCGGACTGGCCGGGCAGCGTGCGGCCGTCGATCTCGACGCTCGCGCGGCCCGGGATCACGTTCACCTTGTTGCCCGCGCGCACCACCGTGGGCGAGGCGGTGCTCGAGAGCATGGCGCCGAAGCTCCGCCGCTGGTCGGGGTCCTTCACGAGGTAGTCGAGGATGAGGCCCGCCACCCGGGGCGTCGTGAGGCGCTTCAGCGCTTGCTTCTGCGGGAACGGGAGCGACGCCGCCAGGCGCGTGACGAAGTCGGTCACCACGGGCACGGGGTGCATCGGCAGGCGCGTGCGCCCGAGCCGCGCGATGGCCTCGCCGAGCCGCACGACCGCGCTGTTCGGGTCGGGCATGGAGCCGTGCCCCGGCGAGCCCGTGTAGGTGGCGCGCAGCCACACGGCGCCCTTCTCTGCGACCTGGATGGGGTAGAACACCTTGCCGAGCAGGTTCAGCGAGAAGGCGCCCACCTCGCCTAGCATGTACTCTGCACGCACCTCGTCGGGGTGCTCGTCCACGAGGAAGGTGCTGCCGAGGCCGCAGCCAGCCTCCTCGTCCGCCACGGCGGCGAAGATGACGTCGCGCTCGAGCGGGACGCCCTCCTCCTTCAGCCGCGCGAGCACGCAGGCGCTCATCGCGGCCATGTGCTTCATGTCGATGGCCCCGCGGCCCCACAGGTACCCGTCGTGGATCTCGCCGCCGAAGGGCGGGTGCGTCCAGCGGGACGCGTCGGCCTCCACGACGTCGGTGTGCGCGTTCAACAGCAGCGGCGGCTTGTCGCCCGTGCCGCGGAGCCTGACCACCAGGTTGTCGCGGTTCTTCACCTTCGCGAAGGTCTTGGGCTCGAGGCCCGCGTCTCGCGCGAAGTCGGCGAGGCGCGCCGCGCAAAGGTGCTCGTGGCCGTCGTCCTCCCCGCCGGTGCCCCGGTTCACCGTCGGCTGGCGGATGAGGTCCTGGAGGAGCGTCGTGACGGTTTCACCCCAGGGCTTGGTCATCGGGCCATCTTCGCCGATCGCGCCGCCGGTCGCCGCGCCGCGGCAGCGGCGCGGCGCGCGCCGAGTGGTAGAGGTGCAGCGTGCACGATCCCTCGCCGGCCGCCGTCGCGGCGTT
>CAZHGG010001278.1:0-1736 GCA_964531755.1 uncultured Polyangiaceae bacterium | reverse complement strand
GGGCATCCCGGACGGCACCGAGCTGACGCCCATCTTGGTGCAGGGTACACGTTATTCGTACCGGGTCCCGGAGGGCGCGGTCATCGCGCGCAAGGAGACCCCCGACGAGCCCTACGGGCTCACGATCGTGTTCACCGTGGCGTGCGCGGGGCGGGTGGTCTTCAAGCGCCCCGACCTCGCGACGCGCCAGCAGGTGCCGCTCGCGTGCGTGGACGAGGACGGCGTGCCGGTCTCGTCGAAGGACTACGTCCTCGGCATCCACCGCACGTACGTCTACGACAAGAAGCGCAACGAGAACCCGACCATCACGGGGCTCACGTACGAGGGCGCGCCCGTCGACCCGAACGTGGGCATCGTGGTCGACCGCTGCTCCCTCACGAACCGCCTGAAGTGCCCCGAGACCAAGGTCGGCGTGGTCGTGCCCGAGTCGAGCTGGGAGGTGCAGGAGGGGGTGACGGGCACGAACGGCGAGACCTCGCGCGAGCAGATCTGGGTCGACTACTACTCGACCCTGGCCGAGATCGACGCCGCGCGCCTGCTCTACGACGTGGGCTCGGGCGCGGTGCCCGACAGCGAGGCCAAGCTGAAGGGCTCGGCGGAGAGCGGCCTCGGCACGCTGTTCGCCGTCGTCCACGACAACCGGGGGGGCGTCGCCTGGACCCGCGTCCCCATCACGGTGAAGTAGTGGCGACGCCCGCGGCCCCCCCTGGAGCGACGAGTGGCGCGCGCGACGCGAGCGGCGCATGCTCAGACGGACGAGCGGAGAGGCGAGCGCAGAGGCCAGCGGAGGGTAGCGGCGTGAGCGGCGGGGCGCGGGGGCGGGCGATGTGGGCGAGGGCGGCGAGGGCGGCCGTCGCGATCGCGTGCGTGGCCCTCGCCCTGTCGGCGTGCACGACGAAGGTCGAGACCAGCATCCTCGACCCTACGGATCTGCAGCCGTACAAGCCGCTCGCGGAGGACATCGAGACCCCCTACGACCGCAACATGTTGATCGACGACGCGTCGTTCCTCGACTCGACGCAGGCGACGAGCGTGGTGGTGCAGGAGTACCTGGAGCGCACCTCGTACGGCAGCCGGAGCTTCCTCGGCACCTACCAGTCGAGCGGCCTGCGCGCGTCCGACGCGCTCGTGGCGTCGTCGCGCACGTACGGCGTCAACCCGATCGCGCTGCTCGTCTTCGCGCAGGTGCGCGCGGGGCTCGTGAGCCTGAAGGTGTACCCGGAGGACCCGGCCCGCGTGGAGTACGCGTTCGACTGCGGCTGCGAGTCGAAGGGCGTGTGCGACCCACGCCTGGCCGGCTTCGACCGGCAGATCGACTGCCTCGCGCGGCAGCTGCGCGAGGCCGTCGAGGCCGTCAAGCTCACCGGCGCGACGGCCTCGGGCTTCGGCCCGAACCGCACGTCGTTCACGGTCGACGGGGCGCGCGTCACGCCGGCGAACGGCGCGACCGCCGCCATCTACCAGGTGCTCCCCCGCGAGGCGCGCGAGAAGGCCGGCGGCACCTGGCTCGTCTGGAACCTCTGGCAGAAGTACACCAGCGCGTACCAGTACTCGCCGCCGTTCGACACGCCCGGCGAGGGCGGCGGCATCGGCGACCCGTGCAAGAACGACGCGCAGTGCGCGCTGCCGACGGGCGAGCGCATCTGCGCCACGAACTACCCGGGCGGCCTGTGCACGGTCAACTGCACGGGCGAGTGCCCCGACGTGCCCGGGAAGGCGAAGGGCTTCTGCGCCGA
>CAZHGG010001277.1:0-1748 GCA_964531755.1 uncultured Polyangiaceae bacterium | reverse complement strand
TATCGCGTACCCAGGGTATCGCGCGATTCCCGCGTATCGCGATCCCAACTCTCACGGAGACACGCCGCGCCCAACCGCGCGGCGAGTCGCTCGGATCGGCACTCGACGCTACGGAGTGAGACGCACCTCCACCGGCTCGACACGGCTCACGGTCGTCCCGTCGCCGAGCTGGCCCTGATCGTTCTGCCCCCAACAGTAGACCCCGCGGGCGCCCCAGCCGACGCGAACGCACGCATGGTGCGCGCCTGCCGCGAGCCGAACGACCATCCTGGCGTCTCCGCCCGGCTCGCCGCTCACGACCCGCGCGACCCCGAGGCCACGACCGTCCCCGGTCCGCAGCTTCATGGCGGGCTCGTCGCCGAAGCAGAGCACTCGGCCATCGACGCGCGTGAAGCACGCGAACGTGTCACCGACCGCGATCGTGCGTGCGCTCCAATACGGAGAGGTCACGGCTCGGTACGCGGACGCCCCGCCCGCGAGGCGCGAGAGATCTCCCCAGCAGCGCACACGCCCATCCAGCTGCACACCGCACGCGAAGTCACGCCCGAGCCCGAGCGACGTGATCGACTGGAGACTCGGCACTCCGAGGTCCGCGTCCCGCGCCGACGAGTACCCCTCGCCGATCTGCTTCGACAGGCGATCGTCGGGCGAGCAACGGAGGGCGCTGGACGAGGTCATCGTGTGGAAGACGCAGGTGCGGGCGCCCGCTCCCACCACGCCCGTGCGGTAGACGGGGCACATCGCGCTCCCCGCGCAGTCCGGGGAAGGTAGCCCGTCGGGAGCGCACTCGACCGCGCCGGCGCCCTCGTCGTAGCGCACGCAGCTGGCGCTCGGGAGCGCGAGCCACTCCCACCGGCGGCGCGCGCCCCGGAGGTGCTGGAGGAGCGCCTGATGCGCGGGCGTGGGCGAGAGCGCGTCCGCCCCGGCGGCGACGCCGAGCTGACCTGCGCCGTTGGCGCCCCAGCAGGACTCGTCGGCGCACGTGTGCGCGTCGCCGGCCGCCGCCGTGCGGGCCGGGCGCGGCAGCGCTCGCACGGGGCTCGTCCGCCGCTCGCGCGTGCCGTCTCCGAGCTGCCCGTGCTCGTTGGCGCCCCAGCAAAGGAGCCCACTCGTGGTGTTCGCGCAGCCATGCGCGCGCCCGACGACGAGCAGCTCCTCCGACGGCTCCCACGCGTCATCGCCTGCGATGGGCTCCCCCACCTGCGCCGATGGCGCGGGCGCGGGCGACGCCGCGTCCACGACCGGGGGCACGGGCGGCGGCTCGACCGTCCCTGCGTCCACCTTGGGAGTGTGACAGGCGTGAAGAAGGGGAGTCGAAAGAAGGAGAACGCCCCCGAGTGCCGAGCTTCGCAGTCTCCCGAGTGGAACCCCTCCAGGCATGAGGCGAGGGAGGCTCACGCGAGCTTGAACACGCGCTGCGCGTTTCCGCTCAAGAAGAGCCCCTTGGCCTCGTCGTCGAGCCCGAGGGAGTCGACCTGCGCGAGGCACGCGCCGGGGAGCATCATGGGGTAATTGCTGCCGAACAGCACCTTTCGACGCCCGTGGCCGCGCATGTACGTCACGAGCTCTGAGGGGTAGCGGCTGGGCTTGTAGGCCGAGGTGTCGATGTACACGTTCGGGTATTTCGTAGCGAGCGCGATCATCTCGTGCGTCCACGGATACCCAATGTGCCCGCCCACGATGACGAGCTCGGGGAAATCGAGGGCGACCTCGTCGAGATAGGGAATCGGCCGCCCCGGGTCGGAGCG
>CAZHGG010001276.1:0-1749 GCA_964531755.1 uncultured Polyangiaceae bacterium | reverse complement strand
GAGCCCGGCGGCTTGGAGCTCGTGGGGGTGAAACGTATGCAGCCGGTGGGCGCGGGCGCGAGGCTCACGAGCCGCCGCGGGCCCCCGCGGGAGCCCCGCGCGCGCGACGACGCGGAGCTCGACGGGGCGTCCGGGGCCACGCGGGCGGGTGGGCTCCGGCGCCTCGGGATCGGCGCGGCGAGCCGCCGCGCGGGTCGGCGGCGGCGGCGGCGCGAGCGTGGTGGCGAGGGCGGTCGAGGCGACGTAGTCGAGCGCCCAACGCTCCAGCGTGCCGGCCTTCGGCCCGTCGCGAGGGGGATCGTCAGGCACCGTGAGCCCTCGTCGTGCGCGCGCAGCGCGCGCGGGCGGCGGCTGCCACAACAATGGGCGATGCTCCGGCGCGCATCGCCCTACAGTACAGCGCATGCGCGCGCGCAGCGACCCACACGACGCCCCGTTCGAGCGCGAGCCGTGGTCGGTCGAGCGCGTGCTGTCCGACGGCACGGCGGTGACGCTGAGGCCGCTCCACGCCGACGACAAAGAGGCCTTCCGCGAGGCGTTCCGCGCGCTGTCGCCCGCCGCGCGCTACATGCGGTTCTTCTCGGTCGTGACGGAGCCCTCGGAGCACGTGCTCCGCTACCTCACCGACGTCGACCAGCGGGACCACGTCGCGATCGTCGCCACGACGGCCTCGGTCGATCTCAAGTCCGAGCGCGGCGTGGGCGTGGCGCGCTTCGTCCGGGTGAAGGGGGAGCCCCACGTCGCGGAGGCCGCCGTGACCGTGCTGGACGAGTTCCAGGGCCGGGGCCTCGGCGCCCTGTTGCTCGTCGAGCTGGCGCGCGCCGCGCTCGCGCGGGGCGTCCACGTCTTTCGCGGCGAGGTGCTCGCCACGAACGCGCCGATGCTGAGCATCCTCCGGCAGGTGGGCGCGACACTGAGCCCCGGCGACGACGCGGCGGGCCCTCCCTCGGACGGCGATCAACCGGCGCTGCGACGCGGGCCGGCCGCGTCGCTCGACACCCCTGCGCTGCGCTTCGCCGTCCCCCTCGACCAGGGCGAGCCCGAGCCTCACCGCGGGCTGGTCGACGTGCTCCGCGCGGCCGCGGCCTCGATGGCGTCCCGGCTGCGCGTGCTCGTCGACCCCGAGCGAGAGGGCTAGCGCAAGGCGAGCGGACCGCGGCCGGCGTGAAGACCGTGGCCTCGCGCAGCTCAGATGTCGAAGTCCGGAGCGGCCGGCGACGCCCCGGCGTCGGGCGACGCCTCCGACCCCGGGGGACGCAGCGGCCTCGAGGTGTGTCCCTTCTCGCCGCGGGAGACCAGCGACGCCGGGGCGACGCTCTTCGTCACGAACACCGAGCCCCCGACCACGCTGCCGCGCCCGACGACCGTGGTCCCGCCGAGCACGGTGGCGTTCGCGTAGATCGTCACGTCGTCCTCGACCGTGGGGTGCCGCCGCACGTTGCGGATCACGCGGCCCGACGCGTCGCGCGGGTGCGACAGCGCGCCGAGGGTGACGCCCTGGTAGAGCTTGACGCCGTCGCCGATGACGCTCGTCTCGCCGACGACCGTGCCGGTCGCGTGGTCGACGAAGAAGCGGTGGCCGATCTTCGCGCCGGGGTGGATATCGCACCCGGTGACGCTGTGGGCCCACTCGCTCATCATGCGGGGCATGAGCGGCACGCCCATCTCGTAGAGCTCGTGCGCGACCCGGTGCACCGCCACGGCGAGGAAGCCGGGATACGCCAAGATCACCTCGTCGAGGCCGTGCGC
>CAZHGG010001275.1:0-1754 GCA_964531755.1 uncultured Polyangiaceae bacterium | reverse complement strand
GGCACCCCGGCGAGCGCCAGCGCGATGGGCCTCGCGCCGAGCCTCCACCGGGGCACGCTGCGCACGTTCGTCGCCGGGAGCCCGCGGTACGTGGCCGGCGCGCGCTAGCCCGCCGCGCGAGCCGACGAGCGCGCGAGCTCTGCCGTGGCTAAACTGGCGCCATGGAACCCGCAGAACTCCGCGCCAGCCTCCGCGTCCTCCTGGCCGTCGCCCAGGCCGACGGCGACGTCGACTACGACGAGCGCCACCTCCTGTCCGGCATCGGGAGCCAGCTCGACGTCCGGCTCCGGTCAGACGAGCGCGTCGACCTCTCGGCCTCGCTCGCCGCCTTGCGCTCCGACGAGGCCCGCGAGCTCACGTTCCGCGCCGCCGTGGCGATGGCCAACGTCGACGGCCGCTGCTCGCCCGAGGAGCACTCGCTCCTCATGCGCATTCGCGAGGGGCTCGCCCTCCCCGACGCCGTGCCCCTCGAGGTGATGGAGGAGGAGTGGGGGCTGCGCATGCAGGAGACCCGCGCGCGCATCGACCGCATCTCCGACGCCTTCCTCGACGAGATGGCCGCCCGCGAGACTGTGCTCTCGCAGGAGGCCTACGAGCGCATGGTGGCCGACCTCGAGCGGAAGAAGGCCGCGGTGCTCCGGGCGGCCGTGAGCTCGACCGAGTAGCGCGCCGCGGAGGCGGCCGCCTCGCGAGGCGCGCGCCCCTATAACACTCCGGGACTCTTCGGGTTCTCGCCGCGCGGTCTGGCGGCGCGCCCCGCGGCTCGTGTAGCGTGACGCCCGGCGCGCGGCGCCCGCAGGAGGCACATGCAGAGGCTCGTCCGAGGCATCCACCACTTCCAGAAGAACGTCTTTCGCTCGGAGCGGGCGATGTTCGAGCGGCTCGCGAAGGGGCAGCACCCGGACACGCTGTTCGTCACCTGCTCCGACTCACGCGTCAACCCGAACCTCCTCACGGGCACGCACCCCGGCGAGCTCTTCATCTTGCGCAACGCGGGCAACATCGTGCCGCCCAGCGGCGCGCCTCTGAACGGCGAGGCCGCCACCATCGAGTACGCGGTCTCGGTGCTCGAGGTCGAGGACATCATCGTCTGCGGGCACTCGCACTGCGGCGCGGTCTCGGCGCTGCTCGACCCGGAGAGCACGGCGGATCTGCCCGCGATGCGCGAGTGGCTGCGCTACGCCGAGAAGACCCGCGCGATCGTCGCGGAGAGCTACGCCGACCTCGAGGGTGCCGCGCTGGCGGCCGCGGCGGTCGAGGAGAACGTGCTCGTGCAGATCGAGAACCTGCGCACGCTGCCCGCGGTGGCCGCGCGCGTCGCGAAGGGCGACCTCGGCCTCCACGGGTGGGTCTACCGGATCGAGACGGGCGACGTGTTCGCGTACGACGCCGCCGCCGAGCAGTTCGTCGCGCTCACGGAGGAGGAGGTCGGCCCCGCGAGCTCGCAGGCGCGCGGCGTCGCGCACATCCACCCGATCTGAAGGTCACCCGGGCGACGGCGCGAGCACCTCGCCGAGCACCGCCTCGAGCTCGGCGATGGGCGCCTCGAGGGTCGCGACCGCGCGCGTCCAGAACTCGGGCGCCTCGAGGTCCTCGCCGATCGACGCGCGGGCCACCTCGTGCGCGAGCGCGCCGCCGGTGGCGCGCAGGAACGCCTCGTAGCGCGGCAGGAACGCCGGGCCCTCCTCGGCGAAGCGCGCGTAGAGACCGCGAGAGAGCAAATAACCGAACGTATACGGGAAGTTGTAGAACGA